>JASHSR010000288.1 GCA_030038645.1 Gammaproteobacteria bacterium | reverse complement strand
ACCTATGTCTCCGGAATAAACTGTTACCCCTCTGTCAGGAAGGGCACGCTTGTCTATTCCGATGACATCGGTGACGGCTTATACCGCCGGAAGGGTGAGGGGCCGCCGGCGTCCGCGCGACTGGAGCATTGGCCTGCGGGCTCCTCCCCTAAAGCCTTGTGGTCAAGCCGAGGACAGAGTCGCGAGCGACCTGTAGGGATTTGACGGCCCTAGGTGCGCCGGTTGGTAGCGAGCGGTCGGCTCGCTAAACACCGGGAAAGCCGATCGTGCCCAACGCAGCGCCAACGAGCCGGCATTCCACACCGTCAGGCGCGAGGCGCTTCAGCAGCTTCTCTGCTCGTCGCCGTAAGTGCCGTGGCCACCTGCCTCGGCGGCTGGTCTGCCTCGCCGCCCACCGTCCGGCGAGTCGAACGGCCCATCGACGCGGGAATGGCCACGGGTGCCGCAGCGTATTCCGGCATCTGTACTACCGCGCTCGGTGCAGTCGTCAAGAGCGCTCGTCCGTATCGCTCGCACGCGCCGTCGATATCGAGAGCCGCGTGCTGCGTAATGGCGTTGACGTCTCGGAAGTAACGCTGCATCGGGCTCTTCTCATAGAGCGCGCCGGCGCCGCTTCCGCGGTACACGATCTCTATGGCGCGGCGACACAGCTCGACGACACGGGACGCCCCAAATTCCGAGCGGGCTTCGATCGCGAGACGGCGATTCCGCTCGACAGCCGAATAGCGTTCGAGATCCTCAATGTCGCGCCGGAGAATCAGCTCCGCAGCGTCCAGTTCCGCAGCGGCGCGGGCAAGTCGCACCCAGGACGTGGGTTTCGCTCGAAACAGCTCCCCCGTATACGCGGCCCTTCGGGTCAGTGTGCGCTCGCGATAATGCTCCAGAGCGGCGCGCACCGTGCCGATCGCCGCTGGGCAATACGTGTAGTTGAGAAACGGTCTCCACGGCACGCGCAGAATCGAGGGAACACCGTTCCGGCGTCCATGTAACCGGCCCGTTTGGATCGATCTCATATCCTCGCTGCGGTACTCGGGCACGACAACGTTGCGAACGCTGACCGATTTGCTCCCCGTCGCCCGCAGACCGGAGACGTGCCAATCGTCCTCGACCGTGATCTCCGAAGCGTGCAGCAGGCAGATCCGCACGCTCGGCTTTCCGATCCTCGAGGTTTCGGCTACCGTTCCGAGCAGCACGATCCAATTTGCGTGATCGACACCGCTCGAGAACGACCAGCGGCCATTGACGAGAAATCCTCCGTCGCACGGCGTTACCGTGCCCAACGGAGCGACGGAGGAGGCAATCAGGGCATCCGGTTCATCAGCCCACACTTCCCGCTGGGCGCGCTCACTCAACCATCGCACCATGATGGCGTGCATCACGAAGAGCGATGCGACCCAGGCGGTCGACGTACACGCCGTACCCAGGTCGATCAATGCGTCATATACGGGGAGAATCGCGCTTTCGTTGCCGCCGAAGGCGGCCGGAACGAAGGATCGAAACAGCCCGGCACCCTTGAGATCCTCGATGGTCCTCGGGGGAATGCTGCGCGCCTTTTCCGCTTCTCGGCTTCGCTCTCGAATCTGCGGGAGGATCGGCCCGAGTCTATGACGAAGGTCCACATTCTTCATTCTACGCCCCACCCCTTAGGGATAGTGCCCAGCGTACGCCCGAGCCCGTCGCTTAGCAAAGCCATCCCCCTCCGGCCGGGCAGATAGGCCGCGTCACCACCCCTGCTGGGAGCGAGCGCCGCAGGCTGCCGTGCGTTGATCGAGAAGAGCCGGCAGCTCATCTGAGGTCAGGTTGCAGCTCGGCCGGGAACGCAGCCTCGGCAACCAGTGGGCGGGCCCGAGCGCGCGAGATGCGATTTCCCGAACACTCGGCCGTCAGCGTGACAAACGGGCACGTGGAACTTTGTCCGTAACAGCCCGTTGAAGGGTCCTTCAGCCGAAGGCACTTCAGGGATGTCCGCTGTCTGGCTCAGCTCGCCTGGAGTCGAGGGAACGTGCCATGAGCAAAAGAGCTGCTTCGAAGCCGGCGAGCCAAGCCGACCCGTCCACCTCGCGCGGCGCGGGCGCGGAGATCCATCAGACCACTCGAGACGGCTACGATGCTCTGACGACGCAGCAGGGAACGCCGGTTGCCGACGATCAGAACACTCTGCGCCAAGGGGCTCGCGGACCGGCGCTGATCGAGGATTCCCATTTCCGGGAGAAGATTTTCCATTTCGATCATGAGCGCGTTCCGGAGCGCGTCGTGCACGCCCGCGGCTACGGCGCCCACGGCTTTTTCGAGACATACGAGTCGCTCGCCAACCTGACCAGGGCGGATCTCTTCCAGCGCGCCGGCGAGAAGACTCCCGTGTTCGTGCGCTTCTCGACCGTCGCCGGGAACAAAGGCTCGTTCGACCTCGCGCGCGATGTCCGTGGCTTTGCCGTCAAGTTCTACACCAAAGAAGGCAACTGGGACCTCGTCGGCAACAACATCCCGGTGTTCTTCATCCAGGACGCCATCAAATTTCCGGACTTGGTTCATGCCGTGAAGGAGGAGCCGGATCGCGGATTCCCGCAGGCGCAGAGCGCTCACGACAACTTCTGGGACTTCGTGTCTCTGATGCCGGAGTCGATGCACATGATCATGTGGATCATGTCCGATCGAGCCATTCCGCGCTCGTTCCGCTTCATGGAAGGCTTCGGCGTTCACACCTTCCGGCTTGTCGACGCGCGGGGCCGCGCGACCTTCGTCAAGTTCCACTGGAAGCCGAAGCTCGGGCTGCAGTCGGTCCTCTGGAACGAGGCGGTCAAGATCAACGGCGCCGACCCCGACTTCCATCGCCGCGATCTCTGGAACGCAGTCCAGAGCGGCGACTTCCCCGAGTGGGAGCTGCGCCTACAGACGTTCGACCAGGCGTTTGCCGACGGCTTCGACTTCGACATCCTCGACGCGACGAAGATCGTTCCGGAGGAGATCGTGCCTCCCAAGCCCGTCGGACGCATGGTACTCAACCGGATGCCGGAGAACTTCTTTTCGGAGACGGAGCAAGTCGCCTTCATGACGCAGAACATCGTGCCGGGCATCGACTTTACGGACGATCCGCTGCTGCAAGGGCGCAACTTCTCCTACCTGGACACGCAGCTGAAGCGGCTCGGTGGGCCGAATTTCACCCACTTGCCGATCAACGCGCCGAAATGCCCCGTCCATCTCTTCCAGCAGGACGGGCACATGGCTTTTCAGAACCCGAAAGGGCGGGCCAACTACGAGCCGAACTCCTGGGGTCCGAAGATCGGTGGTCCCAGGGAATCCCCGGAGCACGGCTTCACTACCTTTGCAGAGGAGGCCATGGGATCGAAGGCTCGCCTGCGTCCGGAGAGCTTCGCCGATCATTACAGCCAGGCGAGGCTCTTCTACGTGAGCCAGACGAAGGTCGAGCAAAAGCACATCGCGGACGCCTTGACGTTCGAGTTGAGCAAATGCGAGGCACCGGCGATTCGCGAGCGTGTCGTCGCCCACCTCCTCAACGTCGATCAGGGGCTCGCCGAGAGCGTCGCAGGTGGGCTTGGGCTGTCGAAGCTGCCGCAGGCGGCGCCGGCGGCCGTGGCGACCCGCACCGATCTCGCTCCCTCCGACGCCCTGAGCATCCTGAAGCGCGGGCCATCCCACTTCAAAGGGCGCAAGCTCGGCGTGCTGATGACCGATGGCCTCGATACCCGGCTCCTCTCGGCGCTCGAGGCCGCGGCGAAGAAGGAGGGCGCGGTGGTGGAGCGGGTGGCGCCGGCCGTGGGCGGTGTGAAGGCGAACGACGGTTCCGTGCTCCCAGCACACCACAAGGTCGATGGAGCGCCGTCGGTGCTGTTCGATGCCGTCGCCGTTCTCGCCGGCGAGGAGGGCTCGTCTGCCCTAGCCAGCCTGCCGCCGGCTCGGGACTTCGTCACAGACGCCTATGCGCACTACAAATTCATCGGCTTCACACCGCAAGCCGCGCCGCTGCTCGCAAAAGTTGGCCTGACGCCGGAGCATCTCGATGAAGGATTCCTGGAGCTCGGCGGCAAGGAGGATGCCGAGGCGCTCATCGCCGCCTGCCGGAAGCTCCGGTTCTGGGATCGAACGAACGGCGCCTGACGACGAGCGAAGCGAATGTCGAAAGCCGAACGATGACCCTCATTTCCGCGGATGCAGGAGGATGCCATGTCGTCCACGACTGCCATCGAAAATCGCGCCCTACCCATTGAAGCAGCCCCGCCGAGCCTGCGGCGAAGAGTTTCCTGGGGCGCCATCTTTGCCGGCGCCATCGTCGCCGTTGTCGTATCCATGACCCTCAACATGCTGGGCGTTGCAATAGGAGCGAGCACGGTCAACCTTGCTCAGGGATCGACTCCGAGCGCCGCGAGTTTCGGCATCGGCACCGGGATCTGGCTGCTCTTGTCGAACTTGATCGCGCTCGCCATCGGCGCCTATGTCGCTGCGCATCTCTCCGGTGTCACGGAACGTGCCGATGCGGCGTTACATAGGTTGTCCGTTTGGGCGCTGGCGACGCTCATTGCCGCCGTTCTATTGGGGTCTGTAGCCGGAGGCGTGGTGTCTGCCCTCGGTTCGGGCGTTGCCTCGATCGTCGGCGGGACGGCCAGCGGCATTGGCAGCCTCGCCGGAGGGGCCGGTGGCATCGCAGCCAGGACGACCTCTCCGAGCACCTTGCAGTCGACAGCTCAGCAACTGGTCGATCGCGCCAAGAGCGCTCTCACGTCCCCGCGAGGCGATCCTGCGCAAATGACATCGGACCAGCGCAAAGCCGAGATCGCTCGCTTGATCGGCCAAGGCATCCGTAACGGTACGCTTTCCCCGCCGGATAGCGACCGCCTCGCCGCTCTCGTCGCCGCCGAGACCGGCACGACTCCCGATCAGGCAAAGGCCCGTATCCAACAAATGGAGAGCCAAGCCAAGGAAGAGATACGGCAGGCCGAAGCAAAGGCCCAGCAGGCGGCCGACGCGGCCGCGCACGCAACGTCGGTTGCGGCATTCTCGATTTTTGGGAGCTTGCTGCTTGGCGCGATTGTGGCCGTATTGGCGGCCTCTGCCGGGGCGCGCGAGACGTACCTCTAAGGGGGTTCATTCATGATGTGACGGAACGGTCACAAATCCCTCGGGAACTCACATGTTGTCGGGATTTGAGCGCGGCTGGCGAGCCGGGTGACCGCTATTCAGGCACTTGCGCGCGCAGTGATCGGCGAAGAGGAATTTGATCTCGAATCGCGGGTGGCGCACCGAAGTGCCCTTGCAGTATGATGACGGGCGTCACGACTGCTGGTTGGCGGAGGGCTGACAATGGGGCACCCGTTGGCACACCGCGCGCCGTGTCTCTCCAGTTGCAGCTGGGTGGCCGTCCTTCTCGGCGCCCTGCTCGCCACGGCTGGCGCCGCGGCGGCACAGCCTTCCGATCCGCCGACCTCCAACGATTCGCATCCGCCGCAACCAGCGCCTGTCATCGCCTCACAGCTCGACCGGCAGACGCTGAAACGTGCCGCCATGCAGTTCGTGAAGTTGCATGGAGCGGCGAGCGAGGTCAGCCATCAGATCGGGCGGTGGCGATTGAATGTGTGTCCGCGCGTGACCGGCCTCAATCCCGCGGCCGGCGCGTATGTCTCGCGCCGCGTCACGGAGGTCGCGCGGAGCGTCGGCGCGCCGACGCCGAGCACGGGCAAGGTGTGCCAAGCCAACGTGGAAATCGTGTTCACATCACAGCCACAGCAGCTGCTGAATCATATCGCCAAGGGCTATCCGTCCCTTCTCGGGTCGTCGCGGTCTGCGGACTACACCACCTTTCGCCACGCCATTCAGTCTTGGTATCTCACGGGAACGAGAGCGGTCGATGGCGTGAATCTGCCCATCTTCGCGCTCGGCGGCCTCGATCAACCCCTCGGAGACGACCAGGGAGTCCCGCTCGACGAGCTGACCGCCCAGGCCCTCAACACGGCGGAGGTCATGCCGGGGGATCCTTCGCAGTTCGGCAACAGCTTGCAAGTGGATGTGCCCGGCGGATCCCCCCCGAGCGGCGTTGCCGGAAGCTACATCACCAAGGGCCTCACGAGCGAGCTCCTCCGCGTCCTCGTCATCGTCGACACGGACGAAGTGGCTGCAGACTCGCTGCGGGCGATTTCCGACTACATCGCGATGGTCGCGCTCACGCGGATGGGCGCGCTCGATGGCTGCAGCGAGCTGCCGAGCATCATTGACCTCCTGTCATCGGGGTGCGGAACGCGCGAGAAACCCCAGGGGCTCACCGAGGCCGACACCGCGTACCTCAAGGCGCTTTACTCCTCGGACCTCAAGACGAACCTCAACGTCGAGCAAGTCGATATGCGCGATCGAATGGTGATGTCGATCGCGAGCAGATAGGCAGGGCGAGCTCGCCCACGGCGGGATTACGCGCGGCAGGCGGACGCGCGTATGCTGTTCCCGGACCGCGACACTCACAAATAGCACAGCGTCAATGAGTTGCGCATCGCGGCTCGATCGTCGTCTGGAACGAGCGACACGACGGACGCCGACGACTGCCGCAACCGCGGCGGCGTAGACGCTGCGCATTCCATTCTATCAAACAGTTACGCTCGTCCGCGATTCAAACTGCCGCATTGGCACGCTTGTTGCTCGATCTTCGCCACGCTTGACACGCGCCGGGGGGCGAACCGATGAGCAAGCAGCATGCCGTCTCTACGACTGCCATCATCGCGTGTGCTGTGAGCGCATTCTGCGGGTCTGCGTCTCGGACGCTCGCGCAACCGATCGATCCAGGCGTACGCCAGGTCGCGACGGACGGCGGCTCGCCGCAGCCGCTCCCCGGGCTCACCGCCGATGAGCTCGCGTTCTTTCAGGACGGATTGTCGCGCTTTATGACCGTGGAGGTCGTCTCCGGCGCGAGCAGCAATGAGGGGAACGGGCTCGGCCCGCGGTTCAACTCGAATCAGTGCTCGTCCTGCCACATACAGCCGTACGTGGGGGGCTCGAGCCCCGCCGTGAACCCGCTGATCGCCGTTGCGACCGCGGATGGCGCGACGAACACGATACCCTGGTTCATTACGTCGAATGGGCCCATTCGAGAGGCGCGGTTCGTGCGATCGAACGGGGTCGCGGACGGTAGCGTGCACGCGCTTTTCGTCATCACCGGGCGAGCCGACGCCGGAAGTTGCGATATCTCGCAGCCCGACTTCCTTCCCGCGGGCGACGCGGTGACCGGTCAAGGCGGAAACAGCAATGTCGTCTTTCGCATCCCGACTCCGTTGTACGGCGCCGGTCTGATCGAGGCGATTCCGGATTCGGCCATTCTGGCCGACATGAATGCCAACGCGTCGGCGAAGACGCGGGCCGGAGTGAGAGGGCACGCGAATTCCGTGCAGGGGGGCACCGTCAACCTGAGCGCGAACGACGGCACGATCACGCGCTTTGGATGGAAGGCGCAGAACAAGTCGTTGCTGATGTTCGCCGGAGAGGCCTACAACGTCGAGATGGGAATCTCCAATCAACTGTTCCCGCAGGAGCGGGACGAGACGCCGAACTGCCAGGGCGGCAACGCCACTCCCAACGATACGAGCAACTTCTCCGCCTCTCCCGCGACCGCCGTGCTATCCGACATCGAGGCGTTCGCCAACTTCATTCGCCTGCTCGCCCCACCCGCACCTGCGCCCGCGACGGCCTCGACGCAGAACGGCGAGGCGCAATTCAAGAACATCGGCTGCTCGCTCTGTCACACGCCCACTCTGATGACCGGCGCCGCCGTCGCGAGCGGCTCTGCGACCGTACCGAGCGTCGCTCTCTCGAACCAGCGGGTCGATCTCTACTCCGACCTGTTGGTGCACCACATGGGCACGGGCCTGGCGGATGGCATCACTCAGGGGAGCGCCGGACCGGACGAGTTCCGCACGGCGCCCCTCTGGGGAGTCGGACAGCGCGTCTACTTCCTGCACGACGGACGCACGAGCGATCTCGTTCAGGCGATCGAGGATCATGCGAGTCAGGGCAGCGAGGCGAATCAGGTCATCCAGAGCTTCAACGCGCTCTCCGCACGGGATCAGCAGGATCTGATCAATTTTCTGCGCTCGCTCTGACGGTGCGGCCGGCGCCTCGTAGGCGCCCGCAAGCCGCGCCAGGGCGGCTCCGTACTGCGAGGCGACCCGCTCGTACAGCGCAGCGCGGCCGGGCTCCGCAGAGGCGGATTCCGCCGGTATCAGGTCCTCGGGAGCTGTGATCGCTCGCGTCATTCCCAGATCGTCGCGCCGGAACCGTGTTTCTGACAGTACACCGGCTATCATGCCCTCTGCCACAGATGACTGGGGAGCCGGCGGCAAGGGGCCGCGGCGGCTGATCCCGTGCCCGGAGAGCTCGATTTGGCAGGGAATCCGCGCCTTCCTCGCAACGTCCAATGGCTGATCGCGGCGCGCACCGCGCGCAGTCTGGGACAGGGCGTCACCGTCGTCAGCTTCTCGCTGTACCTCGATGCCCTCGGTTACAGCGGCGCCGCCATCGGCGTGGTGCTGATGGCGGGCCTGCTGTTCGGCGCGCTGCTCACCTTGATCGTCGGGCCGCTGAGCGACCGCCGCGGACGCCGCGGCCTGCTCCTCGCGTACGAGTGCTCCGCGGCGCTCGCCTCGCTCGCCGCAATGCTCTCTGCGGACGAGATCGTGCTCATCGCCGCCGCCACCATCGCAGGGTTCGGGCGCGGCGCGAACGGCGCCGCCGGTCCTTTCGCCCCCGTGGAGCAGGCTTGGCTCGCACGAGAGGTGAGCGGGGCGACGCGCCGGCACGTCTTCGCGCTCAACGCGACGTTCGGGTTCTTCGGAATGGCGGCCGGCGCGGCGCTCGCCGCCTCGCCGAGCCTCTTCGGTCACGGCTTCCGAGACATCGCGACTTATCGCCTGCTGTTCCTCATCCCGCTCGTGGGCTCGCTCGCATCGATCGGGCTCATCGGGCTCGCCCGGGAAGGCGCGGTGCCGCCGGCCGAGATCCCCCGCCATCTCGACGGCGCGAGCGGAAAAGAGGTCGCGCGCCGGGAGAATCGCCAGCTGCGGCGGCTCGCCGCGACCAATGCAATCAACGGGCTCGCGATCGGCGTCATCGGGCCGCTCATCGCGTTCTGGCTCGCGCGCCGGTTCGGGCAGGGGCCGGCTCTGATCGGCCCCGCGCTCGCGGCGAGCTTTCTGCTCGGAGGCTTCGGCTCGAGTCTGAGCGGCTGGTTGAGCGTGCGCTTCGGCGCCGTGCGCTCGGTGCTGTGGATGCGATTTTGCGGCCTCGTGCTGCTCTTCGCGGTCCCCTTCGCGGAGACGTTCGGGGCCGCCTCTACGCTCTACGCGCTGCGGTCCGCGTTCAATCAGGGGACGGCCGGGACACGCCAGTCGGTCGCGGTCGAGCTCACGCGCGTCGAGCGCCGCGGGCTCGCGGCGAGCGTTCAAAGCCTGTCGCTGCAGATTCCCCGGGCGGCGGGCCCCGTGCTCGGCGGGTGGCTGATCCACGCCGGTGAGTTCGTGCTTCCCTTCCTGCTCGCGACGGCGCTGCAGGCGCTCTACCTGTTCCTGTACCGGCTCTACTTCAGCCCGCTCGATCGCGCGCAGCGGAGCGAAGCCTGACTCGGGCGGCCGATCCGACGCCCGTTTCCGCAGCTCGGTGAAGTGTATGCCGCGCGGGTGAGTTAGGATAGGGCGCCGCGCTGCTGCGGCGGGAGTCACGGCCGATGAGCGATTTCCCCGAGGTGTTCTCCCAGGCCTCGACGACGACGGACGCGAAGCTCGAGTTCGTCTTTCAGATCCGCCTCTGGTTCACGCGCGTCCAGAACATCGAGAACATGCCCTCCGGCGCGGGACGGGGCGCCGTCTACGTCGACCGTGGCACGATAGAGGGCCCGCGACTCACCGGCACCGTCGTCCCCGGCAGCGGGGGCGACTGGGCGCTCTTTCGGCCCGACGGCGTGCTCGCGACCGACGCGCGCTACATGCTGCGCGCCGACGACGGGACGCTGATCCTCCTGCACAACCGCGGCTATCTCTGGGGCCGCAAAGCGGACGTGATGCCGCGGATTCGCGCGTGGATCTTCGAGGGAGGACCGCCCGTTCCGCACTCGGAGTACTACCTGCGCGCGTTCCCGACCTTCGAGGTGCAGACGGGCAAGCACGACTGGCTGATGCGTCACGTCGTCGTCGGCGTCGGGGAGCGCCAGGGCGATGGCAATCTGATCCGCTACTATGCTTTGCTCTGAGCGCCGCGCCGCGGCTCACCGCAGCCCCCGCCGCTCGAGGGTTCGCGCCGCTTGAGCGTGTCGGAGCACGACTTCGTCATCGTCGGCGCCGGCTCGGCCGGCTGTGTGCTCGCCAACAGGCTCTCGGAGGACGGCGCGCACCGCGTGCTGCTCCTCGAGGCGGGCGCGAGCGACCGCCGCGCGCTCACCGCGATTCCCGTCGCGTGGCTTGCCGCGGCGAGCACCCCGGCTCTCGGCTGGGGCTATCAGTCCGAGCCCGAGCCCACGACGGACCTGCGCAGCCTGCCGCAACCGCGCGGCAAGCTGCTCGGAGGCACCTCCTCGATCAATGGGATGATGTACAGCCGCGGCAACGCGGGCGACTACGACCGCTGGCGGGACGCAGGCCTCGAGGGCTGGGGTTTTGAGGACGTGCTGCCGTACTTCAAGCGGATGGAGACGAGCTGGCGCGGCGAGGGCCCCTTTCACGGCGGCTCCGGTCCGCTCACGGTCTCGCGGCAGCCGCGCGATCCCTACATCACGCCGCGCATGCTCGAGGCTGCCTCGAGACTCGGCTACGCCGAGAGCACGGATTTCCACGGGCCGCAGGCCGAAGGCTTCGGCCTGCCCGACTTCACCATCCGCCGGGGTCGCCGCGACAGCACCGCGATCGCCTATCTCGCCCCGGCACTGCACCGGCGCAATCTGACCGTCGAAGCGCGCGCGCACGCGACGCGCCTCGTGCTCGAGCGCGGCCGCGCGGTCGGCGTGGAGTACGTGCAGAGCGGGCGCCGCCAGATCGTCCGGGCGACGCGCGAGGTTATCCTCGCCGCGGGCGCTTTCAACTCCCCGCAGCTGCTGCTGCTCTCGGGCATCGGTCCGCCGCGGGAGCTCGAGACCGCCGGAATCGAGCCGCTGCACGCACTCGCCGGAGTGGGCAAGAACCTCCAGGATCACCCGCTCGTCGTCGCCGTCTATCAGGCGTCGCGCCCTTGCACGTTCGAGCGCGCGCTGCGGCTCGACCGGTTTGCGATCGCGCTGCTCGCGTGGCGCCTCGCCGGCGCGGGCCCGCTCGCGGCGAATCCCATCTCGATTCAAGGCTTCTTGCGGCTCGCCGCCGAGGCGCGGTGGCCGGACGTTCAATTCCAGGTGTCGCACGTGTCGATGCTCGCGCGCCCCTGGCTGCCCGGGTGGCGGCCCGGGGCGGGCCACCAGTTCACGGCCGTGGCGCTCAGCCTGCGTCCTACGGGGACGGGAGAGGTCAGCCTGCGCTCGGCGGACCCGTTTGCGCCGCCGCGGATCAGGCTCGGGCTGCTCGGAACGGAAGCCGACCGGCGTACCGCGCGCGACATGCTGAAGCTCGCGCGGCGCTTCTTCGCGACGGAGCCCGTATCGGCTCTCGTCAACGCCGAGCTGGCGCCGGGCCCCGCGGCCCGGTCCGACGACGAGCTCGACGCGTACATCCGCGCGACGATTCAAACGGGAGCGCATCCGACCGGCACGTGTGCCATGGGCGTCGGCGAGCGGGCGGTGCTCGATGCCGAGCTGAAGGTCCGCGGGATCGAATCGCTGAGGGTGGTGGATGCGTCCTCGATGCCCGATGTCGTGAGCGGAAACACCAATGCGCCCACGATCATGATCGCGGAGAAGGCGTCGGATCTGATTCTGGGCCGGCCTGCGCTAGCCCCCGCCGGAGAGGCCCGCGCGCGGATGCTCGCGCGCTGATCCCTCGCTCACGGACCGCCGGCCGCGCGCCGATCCTCCGCTCACAGGCTGCCGGCGGCGCGCTGACGGTCTGCTCAGAGGCTGCCCGCCGCGCGCCCGCTGCTCGAGCCGACGGCTTGCAGAGCCGCCGCGACGCGCCGTCGCTCCGCCGCGATGCGGGCGATGTGCTGCGTCAGCTCCCCCTCGCTCAGAGCCACCGCACCGGACTCGAGCTCGGCGCAGAGCTCGCGCAAGCGCTCGGCGTGAACGTTGGCGCTCGCGCCCTTCAGCGAGTGCGCCGCCCTCTCGAGCGCGCTCCGATCGCGCTGAGCGAAGCAGCGGCCGAGCTCCGCGAGCAACTCCTCGCTCGTGCCCACGAACGTGTGCGCGAGCTCGCGGGCGAAATCCCCGTCCCCGCCGGTCAGCGCGCGAAGGGCGGCGAGATCCAACGGCGCATCGCCCGGCTCCGAGGCGACGAGCTGCACCACGGCGGAGTCGTCGAGCACCGGCCCCCCCGCATCCTCAGCCGGCGCGCCCGAGGCGCGCAGCCCGAATCGGTCCAGGACGGCTTGCAGCCGCTCCACATCGAGCGGCTTGGTGATGAGATCGTCCATGCCGGCTTCGAGGCAGCGCTCGCGCTGGCCCGTCATCGCGCTCGCCGTCAGCGCGACGATCGGCGTGCGTCGCTCGCTCTGCTCGAGGCCGCGCAGACGGGCGGTCGCGGCATAGCCGTCCATGAGCGGCATCTGCAGGTCGAGCAGCACCAGCTCGAAGCGCCCGTGCATGAAAGCCTGAACGGCCTCGAGCCCGTTCGCCGCGACGCTCACTCGGCAGCCCAGCCGCTCGAGGAAGCTGCGAGCGACCTTCTGGTTGACGAGATTGTCCTCGACGAGCAGCACGTTGCCCGCGTAGCGCTGAGCGAATCTCGCGGGCGCGGCCCCGATCGCGGGCGCAGCCCCCTGCGTGTCCTCCTGCATCGCGCCCTGCACGGCCGCGTGCAGGGCTGCCGGATGCGACGCGTGCTCCTTGGCCTTCTCGGCGCTGCCGGTCGATGCGCCTGCGGCCGGCGTCTCTGCGCTCGGCCTCGCCGCATCGGCGAGCTTCAGCGGCAGCGCGAACCAGAACGTCGAGCCTCGCCCGAGCTCGCTCTCGACGCCCACCTCGCCGCCCATGAGCTCGATGAGGCGGCGCACGATCGAGAGGCCGAGGCCCGTGCCGCCGAAATGCCGCGTCGTCGAGGAGTCCGCTTGAACGAACGGCTGGAACAGCGTCGGGAGCGTCTCGGAGGCGATTCCGATGCCGGTGTCGCGCACCTCGAAGCGCGCGAGCACGTGGCCTTCCCGGCGGCCGGCGAGGCCGACGTGGACCGTGACGCCGCCCGCTTGCGTGAATTTGATGGCATTGCTGATGAGATTGATGAGGCACTGCCGGATCCGCTGCCGGTCGCCCACGACCCGCTGCGGCACCTCGGGTCCGACGCTCACCTCGAGGCGCAGCCGCTTCGCGGCGGCCTGGAAGGCGAGGATGGCGCGCGCCTCGGCGACGCTCGCCGGCAGGTCCATCTCGACGGAATCGATGTCGAGCTTGCCCGCCTCGATCTTGGAGAAGTCGAGGATGTCGTTGATCACCGAGAGCAGCGAGTTGGCGCTCGCGTGGATCGTCTCGGCGTACTCGCGCTGCGCGCGGTCGAGCTCGGAGTCGAGCAGCAGGCTCGTCATGCCGATGATGCCGTTCATCGGCGTGCGGATCTCGTGGCTCACGTTCGCGAGGAAGGCGCTCTTCGAGCGGCTCGCGGCCTGGGCCGCCTCGGAGGCCTGGATGAGCGCATCGCGCGCCGCGCGCGCCTCGGTCACGTCCTGCATCGAGCCGGCGAGATGCATCGGCCGGCCGGCCGCATCGCGCTCGGCCTGCCCGCGCATCCGCACCCAGCGGTACGCGCCGGACCGGGTCCGCATGCGCATCTCCGCATCGAAGGGCTCGCCGCGCTCGAAATGCGCGCGCTGCGCGGCGCGCCAGGCCTCGAGGTCGTCGCGGTGGACGAGGCTCTCGGGCGTTCGCACGACTCCGGAGATCTCGCCCTCCGCAAACCCGAGAATCGCCTCGTAGCGCGGCGACACCCACAGGAACTTTCCCATGAGGTCCCATTCCCACAGTCCGTCCTGTGTTCCGCGAATCGCGCGCTCGAAGCGCTGGCGGGCGGTCTTCAGGGCATCCTCGGCGAGCTTCTGCTTGTGGATGTCCTGCATGGACCCGCACACCCGCACGGCGCGGCCCTCGGAGTCGAGCTGAGGCTGGCCGCGGACGAGGAACCATCGATAGCTGCCGTCCTTCAGGCGCAGCCGCATGTCGTGCTGGTACGGCGTGCCGGAGATCCGGTGGCGGCGGACCACCTCCCGGGTGTTGGCGCGGTCCTCGGGATGCGTGGTCGCGGCCACATCATCGATGGTATCGAGCTTGAGCTCGCCCGGGCCGTACCCGAGCAAGGCGTAGTAGCTCGAGGAGGCCCAGTGCTTGCGCGTGAGCAGGTCCACCTCCCAGTGCCCCTCGTGGAGCGACAGTGAGGCGCGCTCGAGCCGGCGCTGAGCATCATCCAGGGCCTCGGCCTGGGAGCGAAAGCGCTCGGCGGCTTCGACCTCGATGGTGATGTCGCGCGTCGCGCCGAGCGCACGCAGCGCGCGCCCGCTCTCGTCGCGGATGAACTTCTGGTAGAGCTGCAGGTGGCGCACCTGGCCGTTGCGTCCGCGGCGGCGCATGCGGATCGTCATGCTCGCGGTGCCGTCGGAGAGCGCCTTCGTGGTGGCCGCTTTCACGGTGGCGGCATCCTCAGGCAGGACGCTCGCGATCACCCGCCGTCCGAGCTCCTGCGGGTCGACCGAGGGGTCTCCGAACTCCGCGTGCAGTCCGTGAAACCAGGTGAATCGCTCGAGCGCGTAGTCGTACTCCCAGCACTCGATTCCCGCGGCCTCCGCCGCGAGGCTCAGGTGGTCGAGGAGCTTGCGCTCGTGCTCCGCGTTGCGGCGCAGCTGCTCCGCCGACTCGAACTCGCTCGTGATATCCCAGCTCACGCCGAGCGATCGCACCGGCTGGCCCCGCGCGTCGGTCCAAGTGCGCGCGTAGGCTTGGATGTGGCGGATGGACCCGTCGGCGAGCCGCAGCCGATAGCGGAACGAGGCGTCGGGGTTGCCCTGCGCGAGGGCCTCGCCGATGACCTTGTGTCCGATGTTCATGTCGTCGGGATGCACCCAGCGGAAGAGGTCTCCGCCGAGCTCCTGACCGTAGTGTCTGTTGGTCGCCGCCCGGGTGAGTCGATTCTCGTCCCAGGAGATCTTTTGAGTCGCCCAGTCGAGCTCCCAGACGAAGATGCCTGCGGCTTGCGTGGCGATGCTCAGTCGCTCGAGTAGCTCGTGCTCTGTCAGCGAGTCGTTGTCCGCCATCGTGGATATCGCAGCCGCCGGGACCGTGACCGGTCGATACTAGGGATGTGGCCGCGCGGCGACAGAGACCCACGTACCGAAACATGGTCCGCGGGCGGAGGAGTGAGAGGCCGATCACACTCGGGGGG
>JASHSR010000029.1 GCA_030038645.1 Gammaproteobacteria bacterium | reverse complement strand
AGGTTGAGTTGGCTTGCTGCTCGAGTGCCGCATGGGCGCCGCGCCGCTCGCTCGCAGGATCCGCGCGGTCAGCGAGCTCCGCCGGCGTGGGTGGGCGCGTGGGCGAGATTGCGGTACGCGGCGAGCGCCCAGAGCGGAAAGTAGGCGCAGTAGCCGTGGTACTTGAGATAGAACACGCGCGGGAATCCCGGCGCGGTGAACGTCGGGTGGCTCCACAGCCCTTCGGCGCCCTGGGTGCCGAGCAGAAACTCGACGCCGCGCCGGACCGCATCGGACCCCGCCTCGCCGGAGGCGAGGAGCGCAAGGAGCGCCCACGCCGTCTGGTACGGATTGCTCTCGGCCGGGCCGCCGGCGAGCGAGCGGTTCGCGTAGCTGTCGTTGGTCTCGCCCCATCCGCCGTCGGCGTTCTGCTTCGCGAGCAGCCAGCGGACTGCGCGCCGCACGGCCGGATCCTCGTGGCTCACGCCGGCCTGCGCGAGCGCCGTGAGCACGGACCACGTGCCGTAGAGGTAGTTCGTGCCCCAGCGGCCGAACCACGGTCCCTCCGGCTCCTGCTCGCGGCGCAGATAGGCGATCGCGCGCTCGAGCGCAGGCCGGTCCTGCGGCCTGCCGACCCTCCCGAGCACCGCGACCACTCGGGCGGTCACATCGCTCGTCGGCGGATCGAGCAGCGCGCCATGATCGGCAAACGGAATCTCGTTGAGGTAGTAGTAGGTGTTGTCGGCGTCGAACGCCGCGAAACCCCCGTTGCGGCTCTGCATCCCGACCAGCCAGTCGAGCGCGCGATGCACCGCGTGCGTGTGGTGCTCGCGGTGCGTGCAGCTGTCCATGGCCCAGACCACGGCGGCCGTGTCGTCGAGGTCCGGGTAGTAGCTGTTCAGGAATTGGAATGCCCAGCCGCCGCCCGGCAGGCCGGGGCGGCTCGCTTGCCAGTCGCCGGGGCCGTCGAGCACCTGCAGCGGCTTCAGCCATTCGAGCGCGCGGCCTGCGGCGGCGCGCGCGGCGTGGCTGCCCTCCTCCTGCATCGCGAGGCTTGCGAGCGCGCTGTCCCAGATCGGCGAGACGCACGGCTGGCAGTATGCCGTCGAGCCCTTCACGACGAGCAGCTTCTCGAGCGCCCGCTTCGCCGTGACGCGGCGCGGGTCGTCCGCCGGGTAGCCGAGGACCACGAGTATCTCGAGCGCGTTCACCATCGCGGGGAAGATGGCGCCGAGCCCGCCCTCGCCGTTCAAGCGCTCGAGCACCCAGCGCTCCGCGCGCTCGATCGCCCGCTTGCGCAGGGCGCGGGGGACGAACGGATCGATCGCGCGACCCAGCCGGTCGAGCGTGAGGAACACTCGGTTGAGCAGGCCCGTGCGCCGAAAGTAATGGCGCTCCTCCTCGGGCGGCGTCGTGAACAGCTCGAGGATGTCGACGCCCCGCGGATTGATCGCGAGCGGCTTCAGCGTGGTGAGAATGAACAGCGGCACCATCACGGTCCGCGACCAGTAGGACACCTTGTGCGTGTGGAACGGGAACCACCGCGGCAGGAGCATGATCTCGACCGGGATGTAGGGCACGCCCCGCCAGGGAATCTGCCCGTAGAGCGCGAGCGCGATGCGCGTGAACACATTCGCGCGCGCGGCGCCTCCGCGCTCGAGGATCGCCGCGCGCGCCCGCGCCATGTGCGGCGCGTCGGGCGCATCGCCCGCGAGCTTCAGCGCGTAGTACGCCTTGACGCTCGCGCTCAAATCGAGGTCGCCGCCGTGATAGAGCGGCCAGCCTCCGTGCTGCGCCTGACGGCTGCGCAGGTGCGCGGCGAGCTTCACCTCGAGGGACGGATCGATCTCATCCAGGAAGTGCATCATCATGATGTACTCGGCCGGGATGGTGCAGTCGGCCTCGAGCTCGAAGACCCAGTAGCCCTCCGGGCTCTGGGCCGCGAGCAGCGCATCGCGCGCCGCGAGGATGCTGCGGTCGAGCGCCGAGGCGTACGTGCGCGCTCCCGCCCCGCTGCGGAGCGCCTCATCGCGCGCGTCGCGTGCCGGTGCGCCGGCCTTCATGATGCGGACCCTCCGTCCGAGCGATACGGGACGCGACCGAGCTCGACGTGCATCACCTCGGACTCGCGGCCGAAGGCGGCCCGCGGCTCCTGCGCCGCGATCGTCGCCGCGCGGCTGTGACGGCGCACCTCGGCCGGCGGGGCGAGCGGCAGATCCGCGGCCGCCCAGTCGAACATGCGCATGAGCGCGCGGTCGTGCCGCACGGCGAGGCTCGTCAGCAGGCGGATCAGCGCGACGGAGGCGTGCGAGACTTTCACTTCGGCGCCCGAGGTGAAGGCGAGATTGCGCTCGATCCGCCGCAGCGTGAGCACGGCGAGCCCGACCGCCCAGAGGCAGAACCGGCGAATTCCGGACTCCTGCCGCGGGATGAGCAGCGTGAAGGCGATCGCGTTGCGCAGATGCGCGTGCGCGACGCCGATCAGCTCCGTGAGGCCGGCGCCGAAGCGGGCATCGAAAGGCGCCGGCTGCAGCCGCACGAGGTCCACGCCGTGGCGCGCGAACACATCCCGAGGCAGCCAGCAGGCGCCCCGGCTGCGGTCCTCCCACATGTCCTTCAGGATGTTGGTCATCTGCAGCCCCTGGGCGAACGAGGTGGCGAGCTCGCGCAACGCCCCCCGGCGCTCGGCGACGGCGCTCGAGTAGCTGCAGAACAGCTCGGTGAGCATCTCGCCGACGACGCCGGCGACGTAGTAGCAGTAGCTGTCGAGGTCGCTCGAGCGGCCGAGGCCGCCGAGGCTCGCCGTCGTCTGGAAGCGGTGCATGCCGTAGCACATGAGGTCGATGCAGCGCCGGATGGCCTCGCGCTGCTCCGCGCGCAGGCGCGAGGTCATACGCACGACGCGATCCATGTTGCGCACGAGATCGCGCTCGGCCGGCAGCGTCCGCTCCGAGAGCCTCGCGGCGACCTCGCGCGCGAGCGGCGCCGCCTCCTCGCGCCCCGCCACGACGGCGGCGAAGCGCTCGAGGAAGACGTGCGTGTCCGCGGCCGAGAGAGCCGGCTCATCCTCGATGGTGTCGGCGATCCGGCAAAGCAGGTACGCGCTGGTGACGGCGCTCCGCAGGCCGCCCGGCAGCTGCGGAATCGTCAGCGCGAACGTGCGCGAGACGTGAGGAAGGATCTCATCCTGATAGCCCTCATCGGAAGTGTCCGCAATTGTTGTAAAGACGTTTCGGGACATCGTGTGACACGGACGGGTACGGATCGCGCCTCGGCGGTCAAGGGGGAATGCACACTAACACTTCATGAACCGTGGCAGTTCCATTGGAACGAACTTTGCTTGTGCCTCGGGCCTGCTACGGGGAGGAGGTGCGAGGGGTCTCCACGCCCCTCCCGCACCTGCATCCCTCAGCGCAATGTTGCCCTATTTGCATGCCGCGGTACTAGACCGTGGCGGGCGACACCGCCTCGAGCCGGTCGATCTTGCGCCAGCCCCTCGGCAGCACCGCCCCGCGCTGCGCGCGCTGGCCCCGGTAGTCGGCGAGGTCCTTCCAGGCGA
>JASHSR010000287.1 GCA_030038645.1 Gammaproteobacteria bacterium | reverse complement strand
GATTTGACCGTGCGCACGCCCGCGGCCTCGAGCGCGCGGTACTTGTCCGCGGCCGTCCCTTTCCCTCCGGCGACGATCGCTCCAGCATGGCCCATGCGCTTGCCCGGCGGCGCCGTGACACCCGCGATATAGGCGACGACGGGCTTCGTGACCGAGCGCTGGATGTAGGCCGCGGCCGCCTCCTCATCACTGCCTCCGATCTCCCCGACCATCACGATGCCCTCGGTCTGCGGATCGGCCTCGAAGAGCCCGAGCACATCGATGAAATTCATCCCCCGCACCGGGTCGCCCCCGATGCCGACGCAGGTGCTCTGGCCGAGGCCCGCGTTGGTCGTCTGGAACACCGCCTCGTACGTGAGCGTCCCCGAGCGCGAGACGATGCCGACCGCCCCCTTCTTGTGGATGAAGCCGGGCATGATGCCCATCTTGCACCCCCCGGGCGTGATCACGCCCGGACAGTTCGGCCCGACGAGGCGGCTCGTCGAGCCGGCGAGCGCGGCCTTCACCCGCACCATGTCGTTGACCGGGATGCCCTCGGTGATGCACACGATGAGCTCGATGCCGGCATCCGCGGACTCGAGGATGGCGTCGGCGGCGTGCGCCGCCGGCACGTAGATCATGCTCGCCGTGGCGCCCGTCTGGCGCACCGCCTCCTCGACGGTGTCGAACACCGGCAGGCCGAGGTGCCGGCTGCCCCCGCGGCCCGGCGTCGTCCCCCCGACGAGCTTCGTGCCGTACGCGAGGCACTGCTCCGAGTGAAAGGTGCCCTGCTTGCCGGTGAACCCTTGGCAGATCACCCGAGTGCTCTGGTCGACGAGAATGCTCATGCGCTGTGTCTCATGGGTTGCGCCCTTGTCATGGGCTGCGCCCAACTATCCTCGGGGTCGCTGACGCGACCCCGTCCATGAAGCCAAGTCCAAGTGCACGGAACGCTCACGCGGCCGCCTTGCGCGCGAGCGACACCACCGCGCGCGCGGCCTCTGTCAGATCGCCCGCGGCGGTAATGGTGAGGCCGCTCTTCGCGAGCATCTCGCGCGCCTTGTCGGCATTCGTTCCTTCCAGGCGCACGACGACGGGCACCCGCACGCCGACGTTCTTCACGGCGTTGATGACGCCCTCGGCGATCAGGTCGCACCGGACGATGCCGCCGAAGATGTTGACGAGGATCGCACGCACCTTGGGGTTCGAGAGAATGAGCTGGAAGGCCGCGGTGACCCGCCCGCTCGTCGCCCCGCCCCCCACGTCGAGGAAGTTGGCGGGCTGGCCGCCGTGGAGCTTGATCAGGTCCATGGTGGCCATCGCGAGCCCTGCCCCGTTCACCATGCAGGCGATGTCGCCGTCGAGAGAGACGTAGTTGAGCTCGTGCTCGCTCGCCCGCCGCTCCATCGGATCCTCCTGAGCGGGGTCGCGGAGCGCCGCCATCTCCTTCTGCCGGAAGAGCGCGTTCTCATCGATGTTGATCTTGGCGTCGAGCGCGAGCAGCCGCCCCGACTGGGTCACGATGAGGGGGTTGATCTCGACGAGGCTCGCATCCCGCTCGAGGTACAGGCGGTACAGCGCGAGGGCGATCGACTGCAGCTCCCCGATCTGCTCGCCCGTAAGCCCGAGGCCGAAGGCGAGCTTGCGGCACTGGTAGGGCTGCAAGCCCGCAGCCGGGTGCACATTCACGGTGAGGATCTTCTCCGGCGTCCGGGCCGCCACCTCCTCGATCTCCATGCCGCCGGCCGCCGAGGCGATGACCGCGATGCGACCCCGCTCGCGATTGAGGGTGAGCGAGAGGTAGAACTCCCGCGCGATGTCCGATCCGACCTCCACGTAGACCTTCTCGACCGGGAGCCCCTCGGCGCCGGTCTGGTGGGTCGCGAGCCGCCGCCCGAGCAGGCCTTCGGCGGCGGACCGCACGCCGTCGAGGTCGCGCGAGAGCTTCACCCCACCCGCCTTGCCCCGGCCGCCCGCGTGCACCTGGGCCTTGACCACCCAGACCGACCCGCCGAGCGCCCGAGCCGCCTCGACGGCCTCCGCGGGCGTCGCCGCGACCCGCCCGGCCGGCACGGGAATGCCGTACGTGCGAAATACGTCCTTCGCCTGGTATTCGTGCAAGTTCATGCTAAGCGGCGAGCCCTCATGGACAAGAAGCCGGCTATTCTGCCAAAGACGCTACAGCTGCGCATTGCGGGCGCACTCCATGCCGAACGGTAACGCCACAGCCCTCCCCAGCCCGATTCCCGCCGCTCCGAGCGGCCTCGCATGGCGCGTCGTCGGCCTCGTCAGCGTCTACCGGCTCCTCATCCCCCCGGTGCTGCTGCTCATCCAGTGGCTCACGGCTCCGGACTTCCTGGTGCGGGTCCAGAGCGCGAACCTGCTCATGACGGTGTGCATCGGCTACTTCACGGCGGGCGTGCTACTCATCCTGACGAGGGGTCTCAACTGGCCGAGCCTTCGCACCATCGCCCTGGTGAACGCCGCCGTCGATGCGGCCGGCATCTCGCTCATCCTGTATGCGAGCGGCGGGGTTGCGAGCGGGCTCGGCATCCTCCTCGTGCTGCCGGTCGGCGCGATGGCGATCCTCGCGGGCAGCCGGGATGTGTTCTTGATCGCAGCCCTCGCCGCCTTGGGGGAGCTCGCCCAGCAGATCGCCTTGGGCGTCCAGGGCGCGGCGCCCACGAGCGACTACACGACGGCCGGCGTGCTGGGCGCGATTCTCTTCATCATTGCGCTCTCC
>JASHSR010000286.1 GCA_030038645.1 Gammaproteobacteria bacterium | reverse complement strand
CTTGCCCGCGCCCTCGATGCCCTCGAGCGTGATGAAGCGCCCGGCGCTCATGGCTTGCCCCCGGTGCCGTTCCTTACGCGCTCGGGGTACGCCGGCAGCAGTCCCTGCGCGCGCAGCCGGCCGAGGTAGTGCTGCACGGCGACATCGTGATCCTGCAGCGTGGCCGAGAAGTGATGCGATCCGTCGCCGTCGCCGGTCGCGACGAAGTACAGCGCTCCCGTCACCTCGGGGCGCACCGCCGCAAGAATGGACTCGCGTCCCGGGAGCGCGATCGGCGTCGGAGGCAGCCCCTGCCGGGTATAAGTGTTGTAGGGCGTGTCCGTCACGAGATCGCGCGTGCGAATATCACCATCGTACTGCGTGCCCATGCCGTAGATCACCGTCGGATCCGACTGCAGCCGCATGCCCTTGCGCAGCCGGGAGATGAACACGCCGGCGATGAGCGGACGCTCCGAGGCGAGCCCCGTCTCCTTCTCGACCATCGACGCGAGAATCAAGGCCTCGTACGGCGTGCGAACGGGCAGATCCGGCGAGCGCTCGGCCCAGGCCGCCGCGAGCACCCGGCTCATCTTGTCATAGGCGAGCTTCAAGATCTCGACATCGGAAGTCCCCGCGGCGAAGCGATACGTGTCCGGGAAGAACCGCCCTTCCGGCTCGATGCCCGGATGTCCGATCGCGGCCATCACTTCCGCATCGCTCTTGCCGCGCAGCGTCGAGCGGACGCTCGGATCGCCCTCGAGCGCGCGGCGAAAGTCGCTGAACCGCGCTCCCTCGACGATCGTCAACTGCTCGAGCACGACGCGGCCGGAAGCCAGCAGCGCGATGACGGCCGCGGCGCTCGCGCGCGCCGGAATCTCGTACTCTCCGGCCTTGATATTGAAGCGCTTGCCGTGCAAGCGCAGGTACAGCTCCGTGAGCCGAGGATGCTCGAGCGCGCCGGCCGACGCGAGCCGGCTCAGCACGCCGCGCACGCTCGTGCCGGGCTCGACCTGAACGCGGAGCACGCTCTGCGCCGGGCCCGGCGCCTGATACTCCTGGTCGAGCCAGCGCAGGCCGCCGGCGGCCCCGCCCAGCATCACGGCGATGAGCGCAGCGATCAGCCCGATGCGCTGAAGCAGCCCGATGCGCCCGCGCGGACTCATGCGCGCTCACCCTCCAGCCACGGCTGGATCCGCGCCTGCAGCCGCCGGGTGATCGGCCCTGGAGCGAGCGTGCGGGACTGCACGGCGCAGACCGGCCAGATGCCGATGCGGGCGTTCGTGAGGAAGATCTCGCGCGCGGCATCGAGATCGGCACGCGTGAGCGGCGCCTCCTCGACGGCGAGTCCCTCCTCGGCCGCCGCGCGCATCACCACGCGCCGCATGACTCCCGCGACGCCGCAGCGATCGAGCCGCGGTGTCCTGATCTCGGTGCCGAGCACGACGAACACGTTGGTCATGGTGCCGGAAACGAGCCGTCCGGAGCTACTGAGCAGCAGCGCCTCGAGGAAAGGCGAGCCGCGCAGCTCCGAGCGGGCGAGCACGAGCTCCAGCCGATTGAGATGCTTGAGCCCGGCGAGCCGCGGGTTCTCGCCGAGCACGAGATCCGCAATTCGCACGGCAACGCCGTCGGCCGCGTGGCGGGGATCCTCGAGCGGCCAGCCGTACCGCAGCACGATGCGCGAGGCGCGCTCGTCGCCCCGCGGCGCGTAGCCTCGAGCGGTGGCCTGCCCGCGGGTGACGAGGACCTTGAGCAGCGCGCGCTCGGCGCCCGAGGCGAGCTGCGCAATCTCCCGCCGCAGCGCCTCGAAGGCGTGAAATTCGATGCGCAGCCGCTCGCACCCGAGCTCGAGGCGGGCGAGGTGATCGGCGAGGAAACGCGGGTGCCCGTGCCGGCAGGCGATGGTCTCGAACAGGCCGTCGCCGAAGTGCAGTCCGCGATCGAGCGCCAGCGACCTCGCGTCGAGCCCGAGCGGCTCGCCGTTCAGCCATACGGCGTTCGGCGCCTCCTCCTCCTTGTGCTCGTGGGTCGTGGACGGTGCGCTCATGGCCGTCGAATTCATGCCGCGTCGACGCTCACGGCAGGATCGAGCGCGGCGAGCAGGCCGCGCGCCTTCGCGCGCGTCTCCTCGAGCTCGCGCTCGGGTACCGAGTCGGCGACGATGCCGCCGCCGGCGCGGAACGTGATTCCGCCGTCGAACAGGGTGAGGCTGCGGATGAGAATGTTGAGATCCATGGCGCCGTCGCGCGCGAGAAAGCCGACCGAGCCCGTGTAGGCGCCGCGGCCCTCGGCCTCGAGCTCGGCGATGATCTGCATGCAGCGGAATTTCGGGCAGCCCGTGATGGTGCCGCCGGGAAAGACGGCGCGCAGCGCGCCGACCGGAGTGACCTCCGGGCGCAGCCGGCCACGGACGTTCGAGACGATGTGGTGCACGTGAGCGTACGTCTCCGTCACCATGAGCTCATCGACGCGCACCGAGCCCGGCTCGCACACGCGGCCGAGGTCGTTGCGCTCGAGGTCGATCAGCATGATGTGCTCGGCCCGCTCCTTGGGATGCGCGACGAGCGCGGCGGCCTCGGCGGCGTCCACGCCGGGCCGGCGCGTGCGCGGCCGGGTTCCCGCGATCGGCCGCGTCTCCACCTCGCCTCCCGACACCCGGATCAGCCGCTCGGGGGAGGAGCTCAGCACGGCGATCCCGTCCCATTGCAGGAGCGCCGCGAACGGCGCGGGATTCGCGGCGGAAAGCCGCGCATAGAGGGCTCCCGCGTGGGAGGCGTCGAGCCGGCCGCGCGCGCCGGCAGCCGGCTCGATGCGCCACGGCCTCGAGAGGTTCGCCTGGTAGATGTCGCCGGCGCGGATGTACTCCTGGGCGAGGCGCACCCGGTGCAGATGCCGCTCGGGGTCCTCCTCGGTGATGCGGAGCGCGGGCGGCTCAGG
>JASHSR010000285.1 GCA_030038645.1 Gammaproteobacteria bacterium | reverse complement strand
GCGGCGCCGTAGCAAGCGCCGCCGCTGCACGCGGCCCAGAGCAGCGCCATGGCGGCCGCGCCGCCGAGCGCGGCGTCATGGATCCGTCTACGGGTGTGAAGACTCATGGTGCGCCTCCTCGGGTACGAGCCTGTCGGCGAGGGTCCGCGCGCGACCCGCGCGCTCCCATCACTTGTCGGGCGCGAATTGGTAGTGGTGGCCGTCCTCGTACGTGATCTTCAGCATGTAGCCGAGATGCGGCGTTCCGTCCCGGGCCGGATAGATGTCGACCGTCGCCCTCTCGGCGTTGCCCAACAGCATGGCCTTGGTGAGGCCCGCCTTGCGCATCATCGCGACTGGCACCGTCTCGAGCCGCCATTCGGCCACCGAGCCCCCGGGACCCTTCACGTCGAAATGAATGTAGATGTGTGGATTCGCCCACTCGATCGACGAGACGACGCCGGTGAGGGTCAATTTCTGGTGAACGTTGAACTCCCCGCCCACCGAGTGATGAGCGAAACCGGCGGGCGCGACGGCGGCGAGCGCGAGCGCGAGCCACGGTTGCTTTCGCAATGCAGCGGCCATACGGTGAGTCCCCCCTCAAAGCCCCTCGGCGGGGCATCCCCACCCGCTCCCGCAACGGGCCGTCGCCACGATACTCCACCGGAGCGGTCGTGGTAAGTCAGCGCCCCTGCTGCCGGAACTAAAGCGCCTGCGCGCCGGTCGAACGGCTTGCAACGGCTTGCAAGGGAGTCTTTCTTGAGACATGCATCGATACCCGCCCCTCGCTCGCTGAGCTAGACTGCGAGCGGCTTCTCCACCGGACTCCCCTCGCGAACATGCGTCGATTGAGCGTGGCGCTGGCCTTTCCGCTCCTGCTGCTGCTTGCCGAGCAGGGCGCTTGGCTGCACGAGCTGAGCCACACCTATTACAGCGGGCGCGCGCTCCAGGCGCAGGTGAGCCGCAACGACGGGCTCGTCGACAACAGCCAGTGCCTCACCTGCCAGGCGTTCGCGCAAGTCGCGAGTCCCGTGAGCAGCTCCGCCTCGTCGCCGACCATCCCTCCCGCGACCTTCCTCCGCAGTCCCGATCCCGCCTATCACATCGTCGGCGCCGATGCGCCGACCCCGCGCAGCCGCGGACCTCCGCCCGCTCGAGTCTAAGCACTCCCTCGATGAGCAGCGCCACGAGCGATCGGGCGCCGCGCGGCATTGAGGCGTTCCGGAAGCGTTTGCCGCGTCCGGGCGCGCGCCGCAGCTCATCGGGCGCGCCGCTTCGCTCATCAGGACGAGATTCATGCCTCATTCCGCGACCCGCTTCACATTAGCCGGCCTGTGCGCGCCGATCCTCGCCGTGCCGGCCATCCTCGCCGCACCCGCCGTTGTCGCCGCACCGGCCGTCGCCGCCGCACCGGCTGTCGCCGCCACACCGACCGTCGCCGCCGCGCCCGCCATCGCGTCAACCAGCGATTCGGCCCCCTCCGGCAGCAGCGCCGGGCCCGGCGCCGGCACGACCGCAGGCGCCGCATCGAGCGCAGGCGCCGCATCGAGCGCCGGCGACGCCGGCGCGGTACAGACCATCGTCGTCTCCGCAAGGCGGCTCAACGTCGCGCGGTCCGGGATCGAGACGCAGACGGGGGCGTCGACCTACACGATCAGCAATGCGGCGATCGCGGCGGAGCCCGGCGGGCAGAACGTTCAGCTCAATCAGGTCCTCCTGCAGGCACCCGACGTGGTGCAGGACTCGTTCGGTCAGATCCATGTGCGCGGGGATCACAACGACCTGCAGTACCGGCTGAACGGCATCATCATTCCCGAGGGCATCAGTGTCTTCGGCCAGACCCTCGACCCGCGGCTGATCTCCTCCGTGAGCCTGGTGACGGGAGCGCTGCCGGCCGAATATGGCCTCGACACCGCGGGCATCATCGACCTCACCACCAACAGCGGCCTGCTCGAGCCGGGCGGCTACGTCTCGCTCTACGGGGGCAGCCACGACACGATCGAGCCCTCCTTCGAGTACGGCGGCAGCGCCGGCAGCTTCAGCTACTATCTCACCGGCGATCTGCTGCACAACGATCTCGGCATCGAATCCCCGGACGCGAGCTCCGAGCCCCTGCACGATCACTCGACCCAGGGTCACGCATTCGCCTTCTTGGAAGACATCCTCGATCCGAGCGACCGGATCTCGCTCATCGCCGGCAGCTCGGACGACGAGTTCCAGATTCCGGACGAGCATGGCCTGCAGCCGACGCTCGGCCTCGATGTGAACGGCGTGACCGACTACTTGAGCAACAACCTCGACGAGAGTCAGCACGAGCTCACCCAGTACGGGATCGTGAGCTGGCAGCACTCGGCGGGCGCGCTCAACTGGCAGACCTCGCTCTCCGCCCGCTACACGAGCCTGCACTTCGCGCCGGACTGGACGGGCGACCTGCTCTACAACGGCATCGCCCAGAGCGCCTTCAAATCGGATACGGCCGCCGCCTGGCAGACCGACGGCTCGTACAGCCTGAGCGACACGCACACGCTGCGCGCCGGCTTCTATCTGCAGCACGACAGCTCGACGAGCGACACGGCCTCGCTCGTGCTGCCCGTCGACGCGGCGGGCCTCGAGACGAGCGATCTGCCGTTCACCGTCATCGACAACGGCACGCAATCCCAGCAGATCGAGAGCGTGTACCTGCAGGACGAGTGGAAGGCGCTCTCGGCCGTGACGATCAATTACGGCGTGCGCTTCGATCACTACAGCGCCTACTCGAGCGGCAGCCAGGCGAGCCCGCGCGTGAATCTCGTGTGGAAGCTGCTGCCCGACACGACGGTGCACGCCGGCTACTCGCGCTACTTCACGCCACCGCCGTTCGAGCTGATCGGCAGCGAGGTCTTCACCAAGTTCGCCGGCACGACCGCCCTGCCGCCGGGCTCGGTGACGGAGGACACGGCGCCCGTCGCGGAGCGGTCGGACTACTACGACTTCGGCGTGCAGCAGAGGCTCCTCGATCGAACCCTCACGCTCGGCGTGGACAGCTACTACGAGACGGTGCGCAACCTGCTCGATGAGGGACAGTTCGGCGCCCCGATCGTGCTCACGCCGTTCAACTACCGCTACGGCAAGATCGGCGGGATCGAGCTCACGAGCAACTACACCGCCGGCCGGCTCTCCGCGTACGGCAATCTCTCGTTTCAGACCGCGAGAGGCAAGGACGTCGTGTCCTCGCAGTTCAACTTCACCGAGCAGGAGCTCGCCTACATCTCCGACCACTACATCGCCCTGGATCACGAGGAGCGGGTGTCCGCCTCCGGCGGCGTCGCCTACACCTGGCGGGGAACGCGCCTGAGCGCGGATGCGCTCTTCGGGACCGGATTGCGCGAGGACCTCGCTCTGCCGAGCGGCCTCATCATCCCGAACGGCACTCACACTCCGAGCTACACGACGGTCAACCTCGGCGCGAGCCACGCCTTCCCGATCGCCGGCGCGGGACCGCTCACGGTGCGGCTCGATGTGATCAACCTCTTCGACAAGGTCTACGAGATCCGCAGCGGCACGGGCATCGGAGTCTTCCTGCCCCAATATGGAGCCTCGCGCGGCGTGTTCGGCGGTGCGGAGTGGGATTTCTGAGATCCTTGCGGCGGGGCCCGGCGCCGTCGCCGGCGCCGCCGCCGGCGAGACAGACCGCGACGAGACGCCCGCTCGCCACGAGGGGTATTCTTTATCCGATACCCGCGCGACGACTCATGCCCATGCCAACCGATTCCGACCGCCTTCCCCCGATCCCCGCGGATGAGATGAGCCCCGCCCAGCGGCGCGCCGCCGAGGCGCTGGTACGCGGGCGGCGCGGGGCGCTGTTCGGCCCCTTCGTCCCGATGCTGCGCAGTCCGGAGCTCATGGACCGCGCGCAGCGGCTCGGCGAGTACCTGCGCTACGACAGCGCCATTCCTGCGAGGCTGCGCGAGCTCGCGATCCTCGTGACCGCCCGGCACTTCCGCCAGGCGTACGAGTGGCACGTTCACGCGCCGGCCGCCGCCGAGGCCGGACTTGCCGCGGCGACCATCACCGCCATCGCCGCGGGGCGGCGACCCCAGGGGCTGCCGGCCGACGAGGCGGCCGTCTACGATTTCTGCACAGAGCTGCACAGCGAGCGGCGGGTGAGCGACGCGACCTACGCTGCGGCGCTCGCAGTTCTCGGCGACGGCGGCCTCGTCGACCTCTGCGGCGTCTGCGGCTATTACGGCTTGCTCGCGCTGATCATGAACGTCGCGCGTACGCCGCTCCCGCCAGGCGCCTCGACCCCCTGGACCGACTCCGGCGAGTAGCTCCGGCGCCGGGACGTGTGCGCCCGGAGGGCCTATGCGCCCGGAGCACCGCCAGCGGCCCGGGTGCTCGAAGCTCCGACGCCGGCGTCCGTCACCAGATCTTGCACACCTTGCCGGTTGGCTTCACCAGCGCCTGGCCGGCCTTGCAGTGAAAGGCTCGCGCGAACTCCGGCATGTTGGCGACGACGCCGTTGATTCGATAGCGCGCCGGCGAGTGAGGATCGACGACGGCGTCCGCGCGCAGTCTCTCGGGACGCTCGTTCGTGCAAGCCCACTGCGCGAACCCGACGAAGAAGCGCTGCTCGGGCGTCAGGCCGTCTCGGTCCTGCAGCGCGACGCCGCGCGTCTGCTGCTTCCAGGCCGCCCAGGCGAGGATCTCGCCGCCCAAGTCGGCGATGTTCTCCCCCTCGGTGAGCGCGCCGTTGACCTTGATGTGGTCGACGACGGTGTAGCCCGCGTACTGGTCCTGGATGCATCGCGCCCGCGCGGCGAACTTGTGCGCGTCGCTCGGCGTCCACCAATTGCGCAGGTTTCCGCGGCCGTCGTACAGCCGTCCCTGATCGTCGAAGCCGTGGGTCAGCTCGTGGCCGATGGTGCCGCCCGTGTCCCCGTAGTTCGGCGCATCGTCCATCCTCGCATCGAAGAGCGGCGGAATGAGCACGGCGGCCGGGAAATTGATGGCGTTGAGCTGCGGATCGTAGTAGGCGTCGACGGTCGCGGGGGTAATCTCCCACTCATCGCGGTCGACGGGCCGGTCGATCTTCGCCGCCTCGCGGTGCGACTCGAAGCTCAGCGCCCGGGAGACGTTCCCGTAGAAGTCGTCGCGCCGAACGATCAGCGTCGAGTAGTCGCGCCAATGCCGCGGATAGCCGATGCGGTTGCGCACGGCCCTGAGCTTCGCGAGCGCCTGCGCCTTGG
>JASHSR010000284.1 GCA_030038645.1 Gammaproteobacteria bacterium | reverse complement strand
CGCGTCGAGGCGCTGCCGCCGGGATTCAGCGCGGCGGCATCGACGCCGCACGCTCCGCTTGCGGCGATGAGCGACGAGCGACGGCGCTTCTACGGCGTGCAGTTCCACCCCGAGGTGACGCACACGCGGCAGGGCGCCCGGATCCTCGAGCGCTTCGTGCGCGAGATCTGCCGGTGCGATGCGCTCTGGAGCGTGGGCAACATCATCGACGACACGGTCGCGCGGGTAAGAGCGCAAGTCGGCGAGGCGAGCGTGCTGCTCGGCCTCTCGGGTGGAGTGGACTCATCCGTCGTCGCGGCTTTGCTTCACCGCGCGATCGCGGATCAGCTCGTCTGCGTGTTCGTGGACCACGGCCTGCTGCGGCTCGGCGAGGCCGATCAGGTGATGCGGACGTTCGCCGAGAGCCTCGGCGTCAGGGTCATTCGCGTCGACGCGGAGCGGCGCTTCCTCGATGCGCTCGCGGGTGTCGCAGATCCCGAGGCGAAGCGCAAGGTCATCGGCCGGCTCTTCGTCGAGGTGTTCGAGGAGCAGGCGCGCAAGCTCGAGGGTATCGCCTTCCTCGCCCAGGGCACCATCTATCCCGACGTGATCGAGTCCGCCGGTGCGCGCACCGGCAAGGCGCACGTCATCAAATCGCATCACAACGTCGGCGGCCTGCCCGCCGCCATGCGCCTGAAGCTCATCGAGCCGCTGCGCGAGCTGTTCAAGGACGAGGTGCGGCGCTTGGGCGTCGAGCTCGGCCTGCCGCGCGAGATGGTGTACCGCCATCCGTTTCCCGGTCCGGGCCTCGGCGTGCGCATCTTGGGCGAGGTGCGCAAGGAGTACGCCGACCTCCTGCGCGCCGCGGATGCGATCTACATCGAGGAGCTGCGCAAGCACGACCTCTACGACCGCACGAGCCAGGCATTCGCCGTGTTCCTGCCCGTGCGGTCGGTCGGCGTGATGGGCGACGGCCGCCGCTACGACTACGTGATCGCCCTGCGCGCCGTGGAGACCGTCGACTTCATGACGGCGCACTGGGCGCGCCTGCCGTACGAGTTCCTGGACCACGTCTCGCGCCGGATCGTGAACGAGGTGCGAGGCATCTCCCGCGTGGTGTACGACATCTCGGGCAAGCCGCCGGCGACGATCGAGTGGGAGTAGGGGGCGTCCGCTCATCCTGCGGGCGCTAATTTGTCCGCCGTGCGCGTCTCGAAGTCGCTCGCGTCATGGCGCTCATGCAGCTGGCTCGAAGGCTCGCCATACGTGCGATTGACCATGCGTCCGCGCTGCACGGCGGGCCGCTCGAGGAGCAGGTCTGCCCACCGCTGAACGTGCCGGTAGTCCTGCACGCTGAGAAATTCGCCCGCGCCGTAGGCCCAGCCCTTGGCGAGGCCGCCGTACCACGGAAAGATGGCGATATCGGCGATCGTGTAGTCGTTGCCCGCGATGTACGGGTATTGCGCCAGACGCCGGTCGAGCACGTCGAGCTGGCGCTTCACCTCCATGGCGAAGCGATCGATGGCATATTCGATCTTGATGGGAGCATAGACATAGAAGTGCCCGAACCCGCCGCCCAGGTAGGGGGCGCTGCCCATTTGCCAGAATAGCCACGACAGACATTCGGCGCGCGCGGCCCGCGCGGTGGGCACGAACGCTCCGAACTTCTCCGCGAGATACAGCAGGATCGAGCCGGATTCGAATACGCGGATCGGCTCGGGGCCGCTGCGATCGACCAGCGCGGGAATCTTCGAGTTGGGATTGACGGCCACGAAGCCGGAGCTGAATTGCTCTCCCTCGCCGATGCGGATGAGCCAAGCGTCGTACTCTGCTCCCTGATGGCCAAGAGCCAGCAGCTCCTCGAGCAGCACCGTAACTTTCACGCCGTTCGGCGTCGCCGTCGAGTAAAGCTGCAGGGGGTGGCGGCCGACCGGCAGCTCCTTCTCGTGCGTCGCTCCCGCGATCGGACGATTGATGTTCGCGAAGGTGCCGCCGCTCGGCTTGTTCCATGTCCAGACCTTCGGTGGCACGTATTCGGATGAGTCAGCCATTTTCAGCGCTCCGAGCTTCAGGGGGTAGAGGATCGATCGACACGATACGAGGGCTTGCGTCTCGATACGACCATTCTAGCGCGCGCTCTTGCGCGTGGCGCTCGACCGTCCGCGCTCCACCTCAGGCGGCGACTGCACGACATCGCTTCACCTCGTCGTCGAATGCCGACTTCGATGTATCGCCGCGGTAAGCAGATGGGTCACACTTCCGCCGAGGCGGTGCGCGGCTTGCGAGCGGAGTATGGTATGAGGCGCTCGCCGGATCGCTGTGCGATGGCTGAGGGCCGCGCCCGGCCGCTGCGCGATGCCCGACCGCCGCGCGATGCGCGAGCGCCGCGCCCGACCGCCACGGGAGCCTGTGCATGCGACTGTTGTACATCGACATCGACACCTTGAGGTCCGATCACCTCGGCTGCTACGGCTATCTCCGCAAAACGAGCCCAAACATCGACGGCGTTGCCGCGGGCGGGATCGTGCTCGAGAGCGTCTATGCCTCCGACACGCCCTGCCTTCCGAGCCGCACGGCGCTGCTCACGGGCCGGTTTGGAATCCACAACGGGGTCGTCAACCACGGCGGCACCGACGCCGACCCGGCGATCGACGGCGCGGCGCGGCAGTTCCACTCGCGCCTGCACCTCGACTCCTTCCCGAACCGCCTGAAGCAGGCGGGCCTCAGGACGGCGACCGTGAGCTCCTTCGCGCACCGGCATTCGGCCTTTCACTGGCATGCCGGCTTCGATGAGGCCTACAACGTCGGCAAGTACGGGATGGAGACCGCCGACGAGGTCTATGCGCTCGCGGCCGATTGGCTGCGCAGGCGCGGCCGGGAGGACGGCTGGTTCCTGCACGTGCACATGTGGGACCCCCATGCCCCGTATCGGGCGGCGGCGGCCTACGGCGAGCCGTTCGCGGATGCGCGTTGCCCCGCGTGGCTCACCGAGGAGGTGCGCGCCCGGCACTGGCGGGGCTGTGGGCCGCACAGCGCGAGGGAGGGCGGCGGCTTCGCGCCGAATGAGTACGATCGGGCTCACTACCCGCGACAGCCCCAGGAGATCTCCGACATGGCGGCGGTGCGCGCCATGTTCGACGGGTACGACACCGGAGTTCTCGTCGCCGATCAGTACGTCGGGCGACTGCTCGACCTGCTGGGCGAGATCGGCGTCGAGGAGAGCACCGCGGTCATGATCTCCGCGGATCACGGCGAAACGCTGGGCGAGCTCAACATCTATTGCGATCACCAGACTGCCGATGAGTACACGAGCCACGTCCCGCTGATCCTCAAATGGCCGGGCCTCGGAACCGGCCGCTACCGCGCCCTGCACTATCAGATCGATGTCACCGCGACGCTGCTCGAGCTCCTGGGGCAGGGCGTCCCCGAGAGCTGGGACGGCCAGTCTTTCGCCGCGAGCCTGAAGGCCGGAGCGGATGTCGGCCGCGAGCATCTGGTCACGTCACAGGGGGCGTGGACGTGTCAGCGCGGCGTCCGATTCGAGGATTGGATGCTCATCAGCACGCTCCATGACGGCTATCATCTGTTCGATGACGTGATGCTGTTCGACTTGAGGAACGATCCGTTCGAGCAGGAGAACCTCGCCGCCGCGCGGCCGGACATCGCCGGTCGCGGTCTGATGCTGCTGTCGCAGTGGCAGTCGAGGATGATTCCAAACGCCGCACGCGGGCGCGATCCGCTCGCGAACGTCGTCCTGGAGGGCGGCCCCTACCACGTCCGCGGCCAGCTGCCCGCCTATCTCGACCGCCTGCGCGCCACGGGTCGAGACGAGCAGGCGGCTCTGCTCCGTGCCAGGTATCGCTGACGACCGGGGAGGAGGGCGGCTCCCCGCGCTTTCGGCGTGCAGCGCAGACTCCGTTCAACATAGTGTACGAGGCGCGGCCCCGAGCGGGCATGGTAATATCGGGCAGGCGCAGGACCCCTGCGCCGGAGGGGCGCGGCGGATCCCGCCTTGGCGCCTTCCGACGCTCTCGGCGTCAACCTCGGTCCCGCGCAACCGTTGATTCGCTCTGATCTCACTGACGAATGGAGGTTGCCTTGAAATCCATGGTCTCTGCTGCTCAGCAACGCCATGCGGTCCCGACAGCCGCATTCAAATGGCTGCGGACGGGCTCCGCGGTACTGCCCGCCCTGGTGGCGACGCTGCTCCTCGGCCTCACGTCGCCCGCGTTCTCGGCCGTCGGAATCGACATTCAAATCGCGCCACCGCCTCCGCCTGCGAACATCGTCGTGCCTGCGCCGCGCGCGGGATTCGTGTGGGCGCCGGGCTACTGGCGCTGGAACGGGCGCCGGCACGTGTGGATGGGCGGCCACTGGATGCACGCGCATCCCGGCTTCCACTGGGTGCCCGAGCACTGGGTCCCGCACCACGGACGCTACCGGTTCGTGCGGGGCCACTGGGCGCGCAACTGATTCGAGTCGGGCGGCATCGCGAGGGGAGCCCAATCGGACGGGCTCCCCTCGCGGTCTTTGCGCGCGCCGCAGCCCGGTGCGCCGTCACTTCCAGAACGCGGGCAGCCTCGACAGACGCGCTGCGGCGTCCTCGATCGCGGCGACGCACGAGGCGGCCTGCTTCTGCTCCTGCCCTGCGATGAACCCCATCGCAAGGGCTTCGCGAGCCTGAGACGGGGCCGGGCGCCGGGGACGGGCGATCGTCGCCGCGAGTCCCTCGTGAATCTCGATGTCGTGAAGCGTGCCGAGCGTGCTCTGCAGGGCGTTCAGCGTCTTGGCGAAGCGCTCGAGCCGCGCTTGGCGCTTGGCGCCGGCGAACAGGCCCGAGAAGAACTCGCACGCGTAGCGCAGCTTCTTGACGGCGATGCGGAGCTTGTGGCGGGCGCGGACATCGAGCGTCTCGATCCTGCGAGCCTTGCGCACGATCTTCCTCGTGCGCCGGGCGAGAGCCTCCGCCGCGAACTCGGCCGCGGGCCGCGCGCGGCAAGCCGCAACGAGCGCGTCGTCGCTTCGGAGCCAGGCGCCGTCGGCGAGCCACAGCGCGGCTCGTAGTCCGATCGCGCGATAGCGCCCGCTCTCGAGCACCTCCTTCGCCCGCTCGCGCCTCGCCTTGCGCCTCGCGTCGAGGTCCTGCTCGAGCACGCCGGCCTCGGCGGCGATCGGAGCGGCCTTGCGGAGCGGACGTACTCGCTCCTCGATCAGCACGTCGAGATCGCGCACGGGACTCAGCTGATCGGTGAGCCATTTGAGATCGGCTTTCAGCGACTCGGTCCGCGGCCCCTGCACCATCTCCTTGAACACGGAAATGGCCGCCCGCAGCCGGCGCAGGCCCACCCGCATCTGGTGAACACCCTCGACATCGCCGGCGCGGGCCGCTCTCTCGTTGGAGAGAGCATGGTCGAGGCAGGCGAGGCCGATCGCCTGGAAGGCCTCGCCGGCGGTGAGCCGCGCATCGAGGTCGATCTCGGCGGCGCGCACGGCCTCGTCCGCCTCTCCGGCGATGAGCGCGTAGCCGCGCTCCGCCTTCGAGCGCGCGCCATAAGCGACGGGGACCGAGCGCGCGAGCCGCCTCGCGACCCGCGCGAGCTCGGCGGGATCGCCCCGCTTCAACTCGATCTCGATCTCGCTCACCGCCTCTCGCTCGCCGCCGCCATGCGCGCGGATCTGCCCGCGGTCGATCGCCAGCTCGAGCTCGCTTCCCCCAGAGCGGATCGGAAGGGCCGTGCGCTCGATCACGGTCTCGAAGACTGGCTTGAGCTTGCGCACCAGCTTCTTCGTGACGAGGGGAGCGAGCGCCGTGCCCTTCGCGAGGCTCAGATCGGGCGCATCGCCCGCAATCTCCTGCTCCCATTCATGCCGGCCGAAGGCGCCGCTCTCGCCGTTGCTCGCCGCCTTGATCGTCTGCAGGCGCTGCTCGCCGACGTGGCGGATCCGGATCGCGATGCGATGGCGGCGGAGCTTGAGGCTCGCGGTGTCGAAGTAGACCGTGACGAGCCTGCGGCGCTGGGCGGGCCCGCTCGCGAGCCTGCGCAGCCAAGGCAGGCGCGCCGCCTTGGCCGCGGCGGCCGATGAAGTCAGAAGTTTCAGCTCGATTTCTTCGGCCATGCGCGGCGTCCTTCCGCCGCGGCCGGCGGGCGCACGGCTCGCCTCGACGGTCGCGGTCGCCTTCCCGGTCGCGCCCGCCTCGCTGATCGCGCCCGTTTCGCCAGTCTCCCCGTCCCGGCCGCGTTGCCGGTCGCGTCCGTCGCGCCGACGTGCAGGCGGCGGCGTCTTTCGCCATGCTACCGCGATGGACGGCTCCGATGCGGATTTCATGCGGCGAGCGCTCGAGCTCGCGGCCGCGGCGCAAGCGCGCGGGGAGGTGCCCGTGGGCGCCGTGCTGGTGCGCGACGGAGTCGTCGTCGCGGAAGGAGTGAATCGGCCGATCGAGTCTCACGATCCCACCGCGCACGCCGAGATCGAGGCGTTGCGCGCGGGGGGCGCGGCGCTCGGCACCTACAGGCTCACCGGAACGACGCTGTACGTCACGCTCGAGCCGTGCGTGATGTGCGCGTCGGCGATCGTTCATGCTCGAGTGCGCCGCCTGGTGTTCGGCGCGTGGGACCCGCGGGCGGGCGGCGCCGGCAGCCTCGTCAACGCTCTCGCGTTGCCGGGGCTCAATCACCGCGTCGACGTATTCGGCGGAGTGCTGATCGAGGAGTGCAGCGCGATGATGAGCCGGTTCTTCGCCGAGCGACGCTGAGCGCCGCCGAGCGCTGCGCTGCCGCCCGCGCTCTGGCCCGTCGGCGGCTTGCTGGCCTTACGCTACGCCTCCGGCTGTACCCGCGTCGCCTGGCCCGCGACCGCGGAGGGCGCCTGCCACTCGAGCAGCTTCAGGAAGCGCTGAATGTGGTCCACGTATTGCACCGGCTCCCAGCCCCGGCAGTAGCCGCGCTTGACGCGCTCGTACCATTGCTCGTCGGCGAGCAGGGGAAGCTGGCGGCGCACGTCGGCCCACGAGTCCGGGTTCCCGCCGCGCATCTGGGTGAGGACGCGAGCGTCCTCGAGGTGACCGAAGCCGACGTTGTACGCCGCGACGGCGAGCCACGTCCGATCCGGCTCCGGAATGCGCTCCGGAATCTTCGCGAGGACCTCGAGGAAGTACCGGGCGCCGGCGAGAATGTTCTGCCGGGCGTTGGTGCGGTCCCGCACGCCGAGCGCCTGCGCCGTGCTCGCGGTCAGCATCATGAGGCCGGAGGCTCCGTTCGGGGACTGGGCCGAGGGGTCCCATTGCGATTCCTGATACGCGATGGCCGCGAGCAAGCGCCAGTCGAGACCCGTCTGCGCGGCGGCTTGCTCGAAGAGGCTCCGATAGCGCGGCAGGCGCGAGGTGACGAGCTCCTCGAATTTGCGGGACTCCTCGTAGCCGAAATGGTGCGAGTCGCCCGAGCTCAAGTCGACGAGCCTCGCGAGCTCGCCGGACTGGGCGATGTCGTGGAAGAAGCTGTTCACCTGGGCGTACAGCCGTGGGGCGCCTCGGCGCACCACCCACTGAACGGGGCGATCGTCGGAGAGGGCGAAGCCCTCCGCCACGTCCGGATATAGGTGTTGGGAGAAGGAGAACTCTCGGGCATCGACGACGGCGTATTGCGCCTCCCCGTTCTCGACATCCTGGACGGGGTCTGCGGCGCGCGGCGCGGTCTCGATCCAGCTCAGCCCCGGCGCGACCGTGTGCTTCAGCCGCTCGAGCAAGTGCTCCTGGGGGCTGCCCGCGCGGACCGAGAGCCGTGCGGACTCGATCTGGATGGCATCCCGTGGCCTGGGCGTCCCATGGCGGTAGACGACGATTTGGGGGATGTGATCGTAGACGTCGGCCGGCACCCCGACCTCACGCCACCCCGCGTCGGCGGTGATTTGCGCTGCAGCAATGTCGGCGCGTCCGGCGGCGAGCTCGGCCTGCATCGCCTTCACGTTTGCGACTGGATACATGTACAGGCTGACGCCCAATCGTTGGGCGAACTCGCTCGCCAGCTCGAACTCCAGCCCCTCGGCGCGATTGGGTCCCAGGTAGTAGGAGGTCGGACTGTTGAGCGTGACGACTCTCAGCTCCGCCGGCGAGTGGTAGGAGTCGGGCATCGGCGGCCGTGGGGTGCAGCTGCCGACCAGGGCCAGGATCGCTATGACGAGCGGCGGCCGGAGCAGGCCCGTGGGCCGCCCCACCCCGAAAGCGTGTCTCAGCCTGCGGTGCATGGGGCCAAGGATAGCAGGCATCGCTCCCGCGCCGCCTGCGCTTCAGACAGAATGCAGGTCGGGATTAAGTCAAGCGGCGATCGTAGGGAATTTTCCTAATTCCCACAAAGAGTTACGAGAGGAGAGCGTGCGTGGAGCCGCGGTCTGCGTCGGCCTGCGGCGGTCTGACTTTATGCTCCGGTAGCCGTCCTCGATGGGCCCGAGTTTGTCGAGTTTGCCGGGCTTGCCGGGGCTACCAGGCCTGCCGGGCCTGCCGGGCCTGCCGGGGCTCCTGGGGCTGCCGGGCGACTCACCAGCGGCAAGCCCGTTACCGCCCGTTTTTTCTCGACCGCAAAGGGACTCAAGCCGAGCCACTCCTGCATGCGCCTCGCGAGCTGCCTGTCCCCCGAGAGCGTGACCTTCCGGGCGGCGGCCGCGTCGCGGACGGTGGTCAAGCCCATCCAGATCGCTGTCATAGTGCGCAGGTCCGTGGTGACATCAAGGTCGATCTCGAACCCAGGGTCGACCGAGCAAAGGTCGACTCCGGTCCCTGGGTCGGTCCTGCGCTCGGTCCCAGGCCCGGGCCTGGGCTCGACCAAGAGCCACCACTCGCGCCGAGCGGCCGGCAACTCGGGATAGACGAAGTGGATCACGCATCGCCGCGTCGGCATGGGCGCCGGATTGAGGTTGCGGCGCATATCCCACATAAGGAGCGACGGATCGAGGTTCTGCAGTGAGAGCTCCGCGTCGATCCACCGCTGGCCCCACATGCCGATCGCCTCGATGACGGGTCTCAGCCCTTCCCCGGCCCGAGTGAGGCGATACTCGAAGAGCCCCGGCTCACCTCGCGCGGCGACTCGCCGGACGATGCCGGCCTCCTCGAGATCCCGCAAGCGCCTCGAGAGGAGCGCGGGCGACATGCGCGGTACGCCGCGCCGCAGATCGTTGAAGCGGCTCGAGCCGGCGACCAGCTCGCGCAGCAACACGACCGTCCAACGGGTACACAGCACCTCGGCAGCCATGGCGACCGGACAGAACTGCTGGTAGCTCGCCTGCGTCACGGTGCACTGCCTACGGTCCCGGCGGAATCGACCCTGGATCGATGTTAGGGCTTCGCGCCGGCGTTGCCTAGTTCAAATTCTATACCGGCGCGCTTCAGTTCTTGAACTAGGACGACCGGAGCCTTCGTGCCACGATCCTGCATCATCTCTGTTGGGAGGACGAGTGATGAACCCGGAAGCCGTCACGAAGTTCGGCCTGAGCCTCCGCGGGGCATTGATCGAGCGCAGTCACCCGCAGTACGACGAGATCCGCAAACTCTACAACGGCATGATCGACAAACGGCCGCGGCTGATCGTCCGTTGCGCCGACGTGGCCGACGTGATCGCAGCGATCAACTTCGGGCGCGATGCAGGGCTGCGCATCGCGGTCCGGGGCGGGGGCCACAACGGTCCCGGCCTGGGCAGCGTCGACGACGGGTTGATGATCGATCTATCGATGATGAAGGACGTGCGTGTCGACCCCGTGAGCCGCACCGTGCGTGTCGCGGCCGGCTGCACTTCCGGAGACGTGGATCATGCTACCCACCCCTTCGGTCTCGCCGTCCCATTCGGCATCGTCTCGACCACCGGCGTGGCCGGACTCACCCTGGGCGGGGGGTCTGGCCACCTTTCGCGCAAGCTCGGCCTCACCATCGACAACCTGCTCGAGGCCGACGTGGTGCTCGCCGACGGCCGCTTCGTCACGGCGAGCTCGACTGCCCATGAGGATCTGCTGTGGGCCCTGCGCGGGGGCGGCGGCAATTTCGGCGTGGTAACGAGCTTCCTGTTCAGGGCCCACCCCGTCAGCACGGTTTTCGCCGGACCGCTCGCCTGGGAGCAGAGCCATGCGCGGGCAATCATGCGCGCTTACCGGGACTTTCTGCCTCGGGCGCCGGAGGAGCTCAGCGCTCTCATCGGCCTGAAGACCGTGCCGACGAACAGCCCGTTCCCCCAGCAATTCTGGGGGGCGAGGATCTGCCTCCTCGTGCCTTGTTACAGCGGACCGGAAGCGGAGGGGAAGAAGGCGCTCGCCTCTCTTCTCGGTGGGCTTCCACCTCCTGCGCTCAACTGGATGGGGACGATGCCGTATCCCGCGCTCCAGAGCATGTTCGACGGGCTCTACCCGAAGGGCATGCAGTGGTACTGGCGCGGCGATTTCGTGAAGACCCTCCCCGACGCGGCGATCGACGCGCACCTCGAGCACGCAGGCAAGACTCCGAGCGAGCTGTCCCTGATGCACCTTTATCCGATCGATGGCGCCGTCCACCGCGTCGGCAAGCATGAGAGCGCTTGGGGCGCACGAGATGCAACCTGGTCGATGGTCATTGCCGGGGTCGACCCGAGTCCACAGAAGGCGGCGGCGATCACGCGGTGGACCAAGGATTACGGGGAAGCGCTGCGCCGCTTCAATCCAGGGGGAGGGTACGTCAACTTCATGATGGACGATGAAGG
>JASHSR010000283.1 GCA_030038645.1 Gammaproteobacteria bacterium | reverse complement strand
ACCTCACCCAGCAGGTGAGCCGCTCCTTGCAGTTCTACCTCGCCTCCGGCTCGGGGCGCGAGCAGCCGGAGAAGATCCTGGTCTGTGGCGGCTGCGCGAACATCCCGGGCGTCGCCGACGTGATCTCGAGCCGCGTCGGCATCGCCGGTGAGAAGGGCGATCCGCTCGGGCAGATGAAGCTGTCCTCGCGCGCGAAGGCGCAGGCGGTGCAACGCGACGCCACGGCGCTGCTCACGGCGTGCGGCCTCGCCCTGCGGAGCTTCGACTGATATGCCGCGCATCAATCTACTGCCCTGGCGCGAAGCCGAGCGGCGCGAACGCAAGCTGCACTTCGGAATCGCGCTCGGCGCGGCGACCGTCGCCGCGATCGGATTCACGTTCGTCGCGTATCTGATGTTCGCCTCGATGATCGGCGCCCAGCAGCGCCGCAACAACCTGCTGCGCGGGGAGATTCAGGTCCTCGACAGGCAGATCGAGGAGATCAACAGCCTGGAGAACGACAAGCAGCGCTTCATCGCGCGGATGGAGATCATCGAGAAGCTGCAGCGCTCGCGGCCCGAGATCGTGCACCTCTTCGACACCATCGCCCGCACGGTTCCCGACGGCGTGTATCTCACGAGCGTCAAGCAGAACGGCACGCACTTGAAGTTCGAGGGCGTCGCGCAGTCGAGCACGCGCGTCTCCACGTTCATGCGCAACATCGACTCCTCCGAGTGGCTCACGAACCCGGCGCTCGAGGTCGTCGAGGCGAAGCACGACTCCCTCGGCTCGACCTTCGTGCTCGATGCGCAGCAGGTGAGCACGGCCGGCAGCGACGTGGATGACAGTCCGTCCGTGGGCGGCGGTGCGATGCCGCGCGTCGCCCGCAGGGGAGGCGCGCCATGAACCTGCTCGAGGAGCTGCGCTCGCTCGACCCCCGCGACCCCGGGCGTTGGCCGCTCCCGGTCTGCGCCGGCGCGGTCGCCCTGTGGCTCGTCGTCCTCTCGATCTGCCTCATTTATCTGTTCGTCTGGCAGAGCGAGCGCCCGCTGCTCGGCCGCTACCAACAGCAGGAGCGGCAGCTGCGGAGCGAGTTCAGGACCAAGCACCAGAAGGCGGTCAATCTGCAGGTCTACAAGCAGCAGCTGAAGGACATCGAGCGCTCGTTCGGCGCGCTGCTGCGGCAGCTGCCGGGCAAGACCGAGGTGCCGAACCTCCTGGTCGACATCTCCCAGACGGGCCTCGCCGCCGGCCTGCAGCAGAAGCTGTTCCAGCCCGGCTCCGAGGTGAAGAAGGACTTCTACGCCGAGCTGCCCATCAAGATCGAGCTCACGGGCAGCTACCACCAGTTCGGGGAGTTCGTGAGCGGCATCGCCGCGCTGCCGCGCATCGTGACGCTGCACGACATCTCGATCAAGCCGCAGTCGAAGGGCTCGTACGACGAGCTCGTCCTCGACCTCACGGCGAAGACGTACCGGTATCTCGACGAGGAGGAGCTCGCCGCCGCGGAAGCGCAGAAGCAGGCGGCCGAGCACAAGAACCGCCGCAGGGGCCGGCGTTGACGGGAGATGAGCCGCGTGAGTGTCGGGGTGGTCGCAAGATGAGCAACACATTCGGTCGCTGCAGCCGCGTCGCGCTCGCGGCGCTCGCCTGCGCGGCGCTCGCCGCTCTCGCGGCGTGCTCGAGCCCCGACGACCAGCTGCAGCAGTTCATCAACCAGGTGAAGCACGAGCCGGGCGGCCGCGTCGAGCCGCTGCCGGAGGTCAAGCCCTACCAGACCTTCGTCTACTCGGCCGCGAGCCTGCGCTCGCCCTTCGTGCCGAGCGCGCCGGCGGCCGGCTCGGGTCTGCGGCCCGACACCAAGCGGAACCGCGAGTTTCTCGAGCAGTTCTCGCTCGACACGTTGAAGATGGTCGGCACCATCAAGATCGGCGGCGCGACCTACGGCCTGGTCGAGACGCACGGCGGCCTCGTGAACCGTGTCCTGCCCGGCAACTACATCGGACAGAACGACGGCAAGATCACCGACATCACCTCATCGAAGATCCTCATTCGCGAGATCGTTCCGGACGGCAGCGGCGGCTACATCGAGAGGCCCGCCGCGCTCGCCCTGAGCAATTAGCGGATCGGTAGCAGGGAGTCCCTCACCCATGAAACGCCACAGCCCGACCCGGTCAGCGAGCATGCTCGCCTGGGCCGTTGCCGCGCTCGCGCTCGGGGCGCTCAGCGCGCCGCTGCGCGCCGCGGAATCCCGTGCGCTGCAGTCCATCGACGTGCAGCCGCTGCCGGGCCAGCACATCCGGCTCACCCTGCACCTGTCGGCGCCCGCGCCGCAGCCCGTCTCCTTCACGATCGACAACCCCGCGCGCATCTCGATCGATCTGCCGGGGACGACGCTCGCGCTGCCCTCGCGCCGGATCGACGTGCACTCCGGCGGCCTCGACAGCATCCTCGCCGCCGAAGCCAAGGACCGCAGCCGCATCGTGCTCGACCTCGACAAGATGCTGCCGTACACGACGCAGGTCGCGGGCAACGACGTGATCGTCATGCTCGGCGGGGCCGTCGAGGGCCAAGCCGGCGATGCGCCGGGCGCCGCGGCCTCCGCGGATGCGGCGGCGTCCGCCGAGGCGGCGCCGGCCGCGACGCCTACCGCGTCGCTCTCCTACGCGAGCGATGCGGCGAGCGGATCGCGCGCGATCCGCAGCATCGACTTTCGCCGCAGCGCCGACGGCGGCGGGCGCGTGATCGTTCAGCTCACCGACCCGCACACCGAGATCAACCTGCGCCAGGTCGGCAATCAGATCGTCGTGGACTTCGCGGACACCGAGGTGCCGGCGGCGCTGATGCGCCGCTACGACGCCACCGACTTCGGCACTCCCGTCACGGGCTTCGATGTGACCCGCTCGAGCGGCAACACGGAGATCGTGATCAGCGCCACGGGCGACTACGAGCAGCTCGCCTATCAGTCCGATACTCAGTACGTCGTCGAGGTCCAGCCGCAGCGCCAGGCGGCGGCGTCCCAGGGGCAGCCGAAGCGCCAGTACACCGGTGAGCGGCTGACCCTCAACTTCCAGGACATCGACACGCGCGCCGTGCTGCAGCTGCTCGCCGACGCGAGCGGCCAGAACATCGTCGTGAGCGACTCGGTGAAGGGCAGCGTCACGCTGCGCCTGCAGAACGTTCCCTGGGACCAGGCGCTCGACATCGTCCTGAAGACCAAGGGCCTCGGCAAGCGCCAGGAAGGCAACGTCATCATCGTCGCGCCGGCCGATGAGCTCGCGGCGCGCGAGAAGGAGGAGCTCGCCGCGAACAAGGACGTGCAGGCGCTCGAGCCGCTGCAATCGGAGTTCCTGCAGGTCAACTACGCGAAGGCCGCCGATCTCGCGGCGCTCATCAAGTCGCGGACCGGCTCGATGCTCTCGCCGCGCGGCACCGTCTCGGTCGATACGCGCACGAACACGCTGCTGCTGCAGGATACGCCCGAGCGCCTCGCCGACATTCGCCGCATGGTCGCGGCGCTCGACATCCCGATTCGCCAAGTGCTCATCGAGGCCCGCGTCGTGATCGTCAACGACGACTTCGAGCGCGAGCTCGGCACGGTGCTCGGCCTGACCGGCGCGACGCAGAACGGCCCGAACGGCCTCATCACCACGACCGGCTCGGCGGCGGGCACGGACGAGATCCTCTCGTCCACGATCTCCGGCACGAAGTTCCCCGCCAGCATCCCGACGGGCAGCAACGCGCTGAACCGCTACAACGTGAATCTGCCGACGCCCGATGCGGGCGGCACCATCTCCTTCGGCGTGCTCGGCTCGGACTACCTGGTGGACCTCGAGCTCTCCGCCGCGCAGCTCGAGACGCGAGCGGACATCGTCTCCGCGCCGCGCGTCGTCACGGCGAACCAGAAGAAGGCGGTGATCCTGCAGGGCACGGAGATCCCGTACCAGGAGTCGGCCTCCTCCGGAGCGACGACCATCCAGTTCGAGCAGGCGGTCCTCTCGCTCACCGTGACGCCGCAAATCACGCCGGACAACCGCATCATCCTCGACCTCGACGTGAAGGACGACAGCGTCGGCACCGTCGTCGTGCAGTCGGGCGGCGTGAACGTGCCCGCGATCAACACTCAGGAGGTCACCGACCAGGTCGTGGTGAACGACGGCCAGACGGTCGTGCTCGGCGGCATCCTCGTGACGACGCACCGGGTCGATGAGACCAAGATTCCGGTCCTCGGTGACATTCCCGTGCTCGGACACCTGTTCAAGCAGACCATCAGGAAGAACGACAAGGACGAGTTGCTCGTCTTCGTGACGCCGAAGATCGTCCACCAGGGCGTGTCCGTCTACTGATCGCCGGCCGCGGCGGAAGCCGTTGGCCCGGCGAGGCCGGCGGCCATGCGACGTCGGCGGCGCCCGGCGCGGCCTGCGCCTCCTCGACGCCGTCCGCTCCGCGCGCGAGTCCACCGAGCCCCGTTGACGCCGGGCCGCCAGGCGTCCGTCGCTCGGGGGCCTTGCGGTATGCTTTCCGGCGCATGCTCGGCAAGCGCAACGTCTTCCTCATCGGTCCCATGGGCTCCGGCAAGTCGGCTGTGGGCCGGCAGCTCGCGCGCCTGCTCGAGGCGCCGTTCTACGACAGCGATGCGGAGATCGAGCGGCGCACGGGCGTCGATATTCCGTACATCTTCGAGAAGGAAGGCGAGGCCGGCTTCCGGCAGCGCGAGCGGGAAGCCCTCGAGGCGCTGACCCAGATCGAGCCCATCGTGCTCGCGACGGGAGGAGGAGCCGTGCTGCTGCCTGAGAATCGGCGCTGCCTCGCGGAGCGAGGCTGTGTCGTCTATCTGCAGGCATCCGTCGAGCAGCAGGCCCATCGGGTCCGCCATGCCCGCCATCGCCCGCTGCTCGCGAACGTCGATCCGGAGGCGAAGCTCGCGCAGCTCATGGAAGAGCGCGCCTCCTTGTATCTCGGCGTCGCCGACCTCACCGTCAGCACGGACCGGCGCAAGGTTCAGAGCGTCGCGGAGGAGATCGTCCGCGGGCTCAAGGCGAAGAACACGCCGTATACTGGGCCCCACGGATAGGAAGTCGGCCGGGACGCGAGGCGCGCCCGCCGCCGCAGCCGTGGACAGCCTGAGGCAGCCGTGGACAGCTTGACCGTCGAGCTGGAAGATCGAAGCTACCCGATCCTGATCGGAGCCGGCCTGCTGCGCGAGCCGGCCCTCGAGCGGTACGTGCCGGGCCGCGACGTGCTGCTCGTCAGCAATGCGGTCGTTGCGCCCCTGTACGCGGAGCCGCTCACCGCCATGCTGCCGGGCCGGCGTGTCGTGGAGGTCGTGCTCCCGGACGGCGAGTCGCACAAGACGCTCTCCAACGTCTCGCGCATCCTGGACGTGCTGGTGGCCAACCGGTTCGGCCGCGACTGCACCGTCG
>JASHSR010000282.1 GCA_030038645.1 Gammaproteobacteria bacterium | reverse complement strand
CCGGACTGCGTGCTGCTCTACGGTCACCTCGACAAGCAGCCCGAGTTCAGCGGCTGGCTCCCCGGGCTCTCGGCCTGGGAGCCGGTCCTGCGCGACGGCAAGCTCTACGGGCGCGGCGCCGCGGACGACGGCTACGCGGCGTTCAGCGCCCTCGCGGCGATCGGCGCGCTGAAGGCCGAGCGCGTTCCCCTGCCCCGGTGCGTGCTGCTCGTCGAGGCGTCGGAGGAAAGCGGCAGCATCGATCTGCCGGCGCATCTCGCAGCGCTCGGGGATCGCCTGGGCACGCCGTCGCTCGTCGTCTGCCTCGACGCGGAATGCGGCAACTACGATCAACTCTGGTGCACCACCTCGCTGCGCGGCAATCTCGTCGGGACGCTCCGCGTGCGCGTGCTCACCGAGGGCGTGCACTCGGGCATGGCGACCGGCATCGCGCCCACTCCGTTCCGCATCCTCGAGCAGCTGCTCGGCCGGATCGAGAATCCCGTGACCGGCGACGTCACGCTCGAGACGCTGCACGTGCCGGTTCCCAAGGACCGGCTCGCGGAGCTCGCCGCCGCCGCGCGCGTGCTCGGCGATGAGGTCGCCGGCAAGGTGGCCTTCGCGCCCGGCGTGCAGGCGCTCTCCGACAGTCCGCTCGAGCTGCTCGTCGGGAGCACGTGGCGCCCGACGCTCGCCGTCACGGGAGCGGACGGGCTACCGCCGGTCGAGTCCGCCGGCAACGTGCTACTGCCGCAGATCGCGTTGAAGCTCTCCTTGCGCTTGCCGCCGACGTGCGATGCCGCGGCGGCGGCCGAGGCGCTCCGCACGGCGCTCGCGAGCGATCCGCCTTACGACGCCGAGGTCCGCTTCGAGATGGAGCCGCCGGCGAGCGGGTGGAACGCTCCGCCCTTCACGCCCCGGCTCGCGGAGTCGCTCGAGCGCGCCTCGCGGCAGATCTTCGGCCGCGAGGCGCTCTGCGTCGGCTGCGGTGGCTCCATCCCCTTCATGGCGCTCCTCGCAGAGCGCTTCCGCGAGACGCAGTTCCTCGTCACGGGCGTGCTCGGCCCGCAGTCGAACGCCCACGGACCGAACGAGTTCCTGCACATCGAGTATGCGAAGCGGCTCACCGCGTGCATCGCGCTCATCCTCGCGGATCACGGCCGAGCGTAAGAGCGGGCAGGCGCGCTGAGCATCGCTCGCGCCATCGCGTCGCCGCCGCGAGCCGTCACGTCAGGGCACTGCGATCGGCCGCGCCTGCGCGAGAGCGCTCGGCGCGGCGGAGCTCTTGATGCTCTGCCAGCTCTCCGCGAAGTGCTCCGTGACGCTCGAGGCGACGGCGGGGTCGGCCGGCGGAAACTCGCTGCGCAGCGAGTCGATCATCAGCGTCCACTTCGGCAGGCCCTTCGGGAACTTCGCGCGGCGCGTGAAGACGACGCGGCCCTCCACCGGCATCTCGCCCGAGAGCGCCTTGAGGGCGGCGACGCGGTCGTAGAGGGCGCTCTGCGGATTGACGAACGTGAAGCGGCGCGCGCCGTCCATCACGGTCCACTCGTCCATCTGGTCGCCGCCGAAGATGTTACCGCTTACGTCTCGCAGGTCGATGACGACACCGCCGCGCGCGGTGAGCAGCACGAAGTCGCAGTGAAGCGAGCCGCCCATCCCGTCCGGCACCAGCACATCGACGAGAGAGTCGACCGCGACGGTGGTGATCGAGGCGATGAGAGCCTTGCGCGCTCGGCGCTGGCGATACCAGCGCACGAGCCAGGAGAGGCCCCAGCCGAGCGCCACGGCGCACACGACGAGCGCCCAGGTCATCGGCGGCAGACTGCTCAGGCGATTCACGGCCGCCCCCTCACGCGAGCGCGCTGCGCAGCGCATCGAGCTGCGGAGCGATCTCCGTGCAGGCGACCGGGCGCTCGAGGAGCCGCGCGAGCGTCTCGGGCACGGGGACCGGCCGGCCGATCAGCGGCTCGACGATCTCGCGGAACTTTGCGGCGTGAGCCGTCGCGACGATCACCCAGCGCCCGGCGCCGCGCCGCTCGTGCGGCAGGCGCTCGTAGACCTCGGCGGCCGTCGCCGTGTGCGGGCACCAGATCTGACCGAAGCGCTGGAAGCCCGAGCGGATGCGCTCGCGAATGTGCGCATCGTCGACCGTGTCGGCCTCGACGGCGCCGCGCAGCCCGTCGATGTCCGGGAACAAGGCGCGCAGGCGCTCCATGTTGCTGGGATTGCCGACATCCATCGCGGAGGCGAGCGTAGCGACGCTCGGCCGCGGCCGCCATGCGCCGGTTCGCAGAAAATCCGGCACGGCGCGGTTGGCATTGTGCGCGAGCACGATGTCCGCGATCGGCAGCCCGAGCTTGCGCGCCCAGATGCAGGCGAGGGAGTTTCCGAGATTGCCGGCCGGGATCACGAACGAGGCGGGCTCGCCATGAGCCCGCCAGATCGCGAGGCTCGCGGCGGCGTAGTACACCGCCTGCGGCAGCAGGCGTCCGAGATTGATGCTGTTCGCCGAGGAGAGAACGCGGCCCTCTCTCAGCTCCCGATCGAGCAGGGCTTCCTTGACCATGCGCTGGCAGTCGTCGAAGGTGCCCCGGACGGCGAGCGAGCGAACGTTGCCGCCCCAGCAGGTGAGCTGCCGCTCCTGCATCGGCGTGACGAGCCCCTTCGGATAGAGCACCGCGACCTCGATGCCGGGCCGCCCGTGGAACGCCGCGGCGACGGCGCCTCCCGTATCGCCCGAGGTCGCGACGAGAATGCCGAGCGGCGGGTCGCCCGCAGCGCGCAGCCGCGCGAGGCTCGCCGCGAGAAAGCGCGCGCCGAAGTCCTTGAACGCCGCCGTGGGACCGTGAAAGAGCTCGAGCACGCTCAGGCGGCCTTCCGGATCGAGCGGCACGAGGGGCGCATCGAAGCTCAACGCCTCCGCGGCGATCGCCGCGAGGTGCGGCGCGAGGCGGCTGCCTTCCGCGAACGGCTGGAGCATCGAGACGGCGAGGCCCGCCAGGACGTGCGCCGAGGTCCAGGTCCGCGGATCGCCGCGCGCATCGCCGTCCGCCGCGGCACGCGCATTCTGCCGGTGCTGCGCATAGAGCGCCACGCCGATAAGCTTGTAAGGCGAGAGCGCCGGCCACTCGCTCGGGACGTAAAGGCCGCCGTCGGGCGCGAGCCCCTGCTCGATCGCCTCGACGAGTCCCGCGGACAGCGCCGGATCGCGTGTGCTCACGAAGCGCATGGCGCTCATTCGCCGCCGATCACGCGCGCGCCGAGCGAGGCGAACTCGACGATCCAGTCGTCGATCTGCACCCCGTGGCGCGCGAACTCGCCTTGCATCGCCGCTCGCACGGCTTCCGCGCGCGACTCGAGCGCCCAAGCGAACATCGCGGGCCCCGCGCCGGAGATCGAGCAGCCGAGCGCGCCGGCGTCGAGGGCGGCCCGCCTCACGTCGGCGAACCCCGGAATGAGCGCTTGGCGCTGCGGCTCGATCACCACGTCCTCGAGCGAGGCGCGGATCATGTCGAGGTCGTTCGTGTAGCAGCCGGAGATGAACCCGGCGAGATTCGCCGTCTGCCACACGAAGTCCGACAGGTCGACGCTGCGCCGGAGAATCGCCCGCGCCTGCTTCGTGGAGAGGAACATGTGGGGATGCGTGATGATGGCGCGCACCGAGGGCGGCACCGGAATCTGCTTCACCCGCGGATGATCGATGCCGACCGTCAGCACGAGGCCGCCGAACAGCGAAGGCGCGATGTTGTCCACGTGCAGCGAGCCGCTCGCGACCGCCTCCCCTTCCATGGCGAACTTCAGCAGCTCGAGCTTCGAGCACGGCGCGGCGAGCAGCGCGTTCGCGGCGACGACGGCGCCGACCGCCGAGGCGGCCGAGCCGCCGAGCCCCGAGCCGAGCGGGATGCCCTTCTCGATCCGCATGTCGAGGCCGAAATCGAGCGCGAGCGAGGCGCCCATCGCGAGCAGCGCGCGTCCGGCCGTGTTGCGCTCCGGCTCGAGCGGCAGATCCGTGCTCGTGCCGGTGATCGCGCTGATGGTCACGCCCGGCGCCGCCCGCCGCGCGACCGTCACCCGATCGCCGAGCGCATCGACGGCGAAGCCGAGAATGTCGAAGCCGATCGCGACGTTTCCGACCGACGCCGGCGCGAATGCCGTCGCGCGGCCGAGGCCCGCCGGACTCGGCCCCACCGCACTGGTGCTCGCCGCGCTCGCGCCCGCTGGAGTGCCGCCCGCCGGACGCCCGCCCGCCGAACTCGGGCCGTCTCGAGAGGGAGGCGCCCGGCTCACAGGCGCGCCCCGAGGTAGGCGGCGAGGCGCAGCAGATCTGCGAAGACTCCTCCGGCGGTGACGGCGGGGCCGGCGCCGGGCCCCTGCACGATGAGCGGATTGTCGCAGTAGCGACCCGTCGCGAAGCGCACCACGTTGTCCGTGAGCGCGATGTTCGCGAACGCGTGCTTCGCATCGAGCTCCGTGAGGCCGACCGTTGCCTGCCCGTCCGCGGTAAGCCGTCCGACGTAGCGCAGGACCTTGCCGCGCGCCTGCGCGGCCCGCAGGCGGTCGAGCATCGAGGCGTCGTAGCGCGGCAGCCGGCCCATGAACTCCTCGATCGACCCGTCGCCGAGCCCGGCCGGCACCAGGCTCTCGATCCTCACGTCCGAGAGCTCGAGCGCGAGGCCGATCTCCCGCCCGAGGATGATGAGCTTGCGCGCGACATCCATGCCCGAGAGGTCGTCGCGCGGATCGGGCTCCGTGTAGCCGCGCTGCTTGGCGTCCCGAACGATGTCGGAGAAGGCGACCTTCCCGTCGTAGACGTTGAAGAGGTACGCGAGGGTGCCGGAGAAGATGCCCTCGATGCTCACGATCTCATCGCCGGTCTCGCGCAGGTCGCGGAGCGTCTGGATGACCGGCAGGCCCGCGCCCACCGTCGCCTCGTAGAGATAGTGTGCGCGGCTCGAGCGGCGCGCCTCGTGCAGGGCGCGGTAGGACTCCCAGCTCGCGCTGTTCGCCTTCTTGTTCGGCGTCACGATGTGAATGCCGCTCGCGAGCCAGTCACGGTAGTGGCGCGCGATGTCGCCCGAGGCCGTGCAGTCGATGATGACCGTGTGCGGCAGGTAGTCCACCCGCACGTGATCGACGAAGCGCGCGATGTCCGCGGGCGCCTCGCTCGCCTCGAAGGCCTGCCGCCAGCCGCCGAGATCGACTCCCGACTCCGAGAGCAGCATGCGCCGGGAGGAGAGGATGCCCCGCACCCTGAGATCGAGCTGGAACTCGCGGCGCAGCCGCGCGCTCTGGGAGGCGAGCTGATCGAGCAGCACGCGTCCGACGGTGCCCGGCCCGATGAGGCCGATCGACAGCGTGTGCGGCGAGAGGTAGTACCCGGCGTGGACCGCGCGCAGCGCGCGCGTCGCATCCTTGCCGGAGACGACGACGGAGATATTGCGCTCGGAGGCGCCTTGCGCGATCGCGCGCACGTTGACTCCGGCGCTCCCGAGCGCATTGAAGACCTTCGCCGCAACGCCCGGCGTGCCCGCCATGCCGTCGCCCACGACCGCGAGGATGGCGAGCTCCGGATCGAGATCGACGCTCTGGATCTGCCCTTCGCGCAGCTCGCGCTCGAACGCGGCGCGCACCACCGCCACGGCCCGCTCGGCCTCGGCGCTCGGCACGGCGCAGCAGATCGAGTGCTCCGAGCTGCCCTGCGAGATGAGGATGACCGAGATCTGCTCCTCGCGCAGGGCGCCGAACAGCCGGTGCGCCGTGCCGGGCACGCCGATCATGCCGGCGCCCTCGAGATTGATGAGCGCGATGGGCTCGATCGTCGTGATGCCCTTCACCGGCAGCTTCGAGTCCGGCCGATCGCAGATGAGCGTGCCGGCCTTCTGCGGAGCGAACGTGTTGCGGATCCAGATCGGAATGTTGCGGCGGACGGCCGGAGCCATGGTCTGCGGATGAATGACCTTCGCTCCGAAGTAGGCGAGCTCCATGGCCTCGAGGTACGAGAGGGAGTCGATCACCTTCGCGTCGGGCACGCGGCGCGGATCGGCGGACAAGACCCCATCCACGTCCGTCCAGATTTGGATCTCGGAGGCCTCGAGCAGCGTGCCGAAGATGGACGCCGAGAAATCGCTGCCGTTGCGGCCGAGCGTCGTCTGCACGCCGCGGCGGTTCGAGGCGATGAACCCCGTGACGACGAGCGTGCCGGTGAGCTCGCGATCGACGAGCCGCGCGATGTTCTGCTGCGACTGCGCCCACAGGATCGCCGGGCCGAGCGGACCCCACTCGGCGACGATCACGCGCCGGGCATCGAGCCACTGGATCGGCCCGGCACGCTTGCCGCGCGCCTCGAGGTAGCGGTGGAACAGCTTCGTCGACCAGATCTCGCCGTAGCCTGCGATGAGATCCCGGACGTTGTGGGCCGCCGCGCGCGTGAGTCCCACGGTGTGCAGGATGCCCTCGATGTCGTGGCAGTCGCGATCGAGGGCCGCGAGATAGAGCTGAGCCCCCTCGCGGTCGAGCAGCGCGCGCGCGATGGCCGCGTGGCGCTCGCGCAGCGCCGAGAGCTCGGCCTGGTAGCCCGTATCCTGCCGCTCGGCGAGCGCGACCAGCTGCAGGAGCGTATCGGTGACCCCGCGGCAGGCGGACAGCACCACGGCGAGACGCGGATGCGGCTCGCCTTCGACGATCTCCGCGACGCGCCGGAAGCAGTCGGCGTCGGCGACGCTCGATCCCCCGAACTTGTGGACGACCCAGGACGTGAGGGCAACGGAGGCGTTTGCGGTAGCGCTGGTCATGGATGAGCGAGGCCGAGGGCGGGAAAAGGCCGTGCGACTCTACTGACGCGTTCGAGCAGGCGCAACTTGACGCATAATTTGCCCGTGGAAGCCCAGCTGACCCCACTGTTGCCGCTCATCGAGCGCGAGCGAGACGCCTCGAGGCCCTTCGCGCTCGCGGTCGTCGTCCGCACGAGCGGATCTACCTACCGCAAGCCCGGCGCCTTGATGGCGATCGCCGCGGACGGCTCGTACGCGGGACTGCTCTCGGGCGGGTGCCTCGAATCGGATCTGCGCGAGCACGCCCGCTCCGTCATCGAGACCGGCGTGCCTCGGACGGTCACTTACAATACCGGCGGGTCGGACGATGCGCTCTGGGGCCTCGGCGTGGGCTGCGAGGGCGCCATGAGCATTCTGCTGCTGCGGGTCGGTCCGGAAGACGGCTGGCAGCCCGTCGAGCACCTCACGAAG
>JASHSR010000281.1 GCA_030038645.1 Gammaproteobacteria bacterium | reverse complement strand
CTCCGGAGTATATGGAGAAGGTGAAGAAGATGAAGATGCTGCCGCGCCTACCGAGGCGGCTGCAGTAGCGGCGGCGCCATGACAGTCTCAGCCACGTATTCAACGCAGCCGCCCGTCGGCCCGGCGCTCGGCTCGCGAGGCGGGATGACCCGCACCGGCGCGAGCGCACGCAAAGCCCGATCTCTCGCCGGCTCCCTCGCCTTGGCCGCCCTCGCGGCCTCTCTCGCGCAAGCCCCGCCCGCCCTCGCGCAGCGCTTCCGCGCGCGCCGCGGACCGGCTGCGACCTATACGGCGGCCCAGGCCGCGCAGGGTAGGGCGGCCTACGCTCGAGTCTGCGCGAGCTGCCACGGCCAGAACCTGAGCGGCAGCGAGTTCGCGGGCGCCCTCAACGGCAACCGCTTCAGCCAGAATTGGAGCGGCAAGTCCGTGGAGGCGCTCTTCACTTACGTTCATACCCGCATGCCGCCGTCGAAGCCGGGATCTCTCTCGCCCGCGACGGTCGCGCAGCTCGTCGCGTATATCGTGCAGGTGAACGGAATCCCCGCGGGACACACGAGCCTGCCGGTGGACTCGAAGCGGCTCGCGGCCCTGACCATTCCGTATGGTCCCGTCGCGCCCGCGCCGCCGTTCATGCCGCTGTCGCCGCTCGCACCGCCGATGCCGTCCGTCGTGCTGCCGAATCCGCTCAACCACATCACGCCGGTCAGCGATGCGCTGCTGCAGCATCCGCCGCCGGGTGAATGGCTCCTCTGGCGGCGCACGTACGACGATCAAGGCTTCAGCCCGCTCGATCAAATCACCCGGCGCAACGTCGGGGAGCTGCGCGTGGCGTGGACCTGGTCGATCCCGAGGGGGCCGAACGAGACGACGCCGCTCGAGCACGACGGCGTCCTCTTCGTCGGCAGCTACGGCGACATCGTGCAGGCCCTCGATGCGAAGACCGGCAACCTGCTCTGGCAGTACACGCGCCGCCTGCCGAGCGATGCGCGCCTCGCCGTCAAGCGGAATCTCGCGATCTATCGCGACACGCTGCTCGTGCCCACCTCGGACGATCACGTCGTTGCGCTCGACGTGCGGACAGGAACCGTGCTCTGGGACACGCCCGTCGCAGACTATACGAAGAGCTGGCAGGTCACCGGGGGCCCGCTCGTCGCGCAGGGCGTGGTGATGCAGGGCGTCACGGGCCAGTCGCCGGGCGGCCCGTGGATCGAAGGGCTCGACTTCAAGACCGGACGCCCGCTCTGGCGCTTCTACACCATCGCCCGTCCCGGCCAGCCCGGGGGCAACAGCTGGAACGGGCTGCCGCTCGAGAAGCGCAGCGGCGCGTCGGTTTGGACCGCCGGAAGCTACGACCCGCAGCTGCACCTCGCGTTCTTCGGCGATGGGCAGACTTACGACACCGGCCCGCTGCTGCATCCGGTCCATAGGCCCGGCATCACCAACGACGGGCTGTACACCGACTCGACGCTCGCGATCGACCCGGCGACGGGCAGGCTCGTCTGGCACTTCCAGCACGTGCACAACGATCAGTGGGACCTCGACTGGGCCTTCGAGCAGCAGCTCATCGATCTGCCCGTGCGCGGCGTGATGCGCAAGCTCGTCGTCACCTCCGGCAAGATGGGCATCTACGAGGCGATGGACGCCGCGACAGGCCGGTACATTTTCTCGGCGGACCTCGGCATCCAGAACGTCGTCACGTCGATCGATCCGCGCACCGGCGAGAAGACCATCAATCCGGAAGTGGTGGTCGGCGACGGCAAGCCGCACACCATCTGTCCGCACCCGGGCGGCGGGCGCAACTGGATCGCGGGCTCCTACGACGACGCGACGAAGACCGTCTACGTTCCGATGGTCGAGTCCTGCATGGACCTCATCCCGGCGCCGCCGGGCGAGCGCGGCGATTTGAGCTCGGGCGTCAACTGGTACATCCGCGCGCGGCCGGACAGCGACGGCAAGTTCGGCCGCCTCGAGGCCCTCGACCTTGCGACCCGCAAGCCGATCTGGATCGCGAGGCAGCGCGCGCCCGAGACCACCTGTACGCTCGCGACCGCGGGCGGAGTGGTCTTCGCCGGCGCGCTCGACCGCTATCTCAAGGCCTACGACAGTGCGACGGGCCGGACGCTCTGGCAGACTCGGCTCGACGACGTTCCCGGCGCCTGCCCCATCTCCTACAGCGTCGATGGACGGCAGTACGTGGCCGTGGTCGTGAGCCGCGGCGGATCGGAGGCCGACACGTTCGCCGTGCTCGTGCCGGAGATCCAGAACCCGCCCCAGCACGGCGCGACGCTCTGGGTCTTCGCGCTGCCCCAGCCCTGAGCGATTCCCGCGCGCCGGGCCCGGCCGGCGGTCCGCTCAGCGCCCGGCGCTCGTGTCGATCGGCGCGCAGTTCGTGCGGCCGGACATCACGCAGTCCTGAAGCTGCGACTCCCGCCGCAGCACGTGCGTCAGAATCAGCCCTCCGACGATGAGCGCCAGAATGACGAGCAGCCCGATCAACGCGCCCCGGCGCGTATCGGGAGGCTCCTCGCGCGGCGATTCCGGTCCGCTCATGCGGCTATTATCGTCTCTTTCGGCCGTCCGAGGATGCGCGCTCGATGCCGCCTGCTCCGCCCTCCGCCCAACGAAACCTCCTCTCCGCCTGCGCCGCGGCGGCGGCGATCATGGCCGCATTCCTCCTCGGCCAATCGGCCGCGCTCTCGAGCCTCGCGTGGTACTCGGAGCTCATCAAGCCCCCGTTCACGCCGCCGAGATGGGTGCTCGGGCCGGTGTGGATCGCGCTCTTTCCGTTGATGGGCTACGCCCTGTGGCGAATCCTGCGGCTCCCGGCCGCGATGCCCGGCCGCCCCCGCGCGCTCGCCTACTTCTTCATCCAGCTCGGGCTCAATGCGGCATGGCCTTGGGTCTTCTTCGTCCTTCAGCGCCCGCTCTGGGCCCTCCTCGACATCTACCCGCAGCTCGCCTTCATCCTGCTCGCCGCGGCCGCGTTCCTCTCTCTCGACGCGGCGGCGGGCTGGTGCCTCGTGCCGCTCGCCGCCTGGGTCTCGTTCGCGAGCGCGCTCAACCTCGCGATCTGGCGCGCGAACGGCTGAAGCGAGGCCGCTCTGAGCGCTCAGGCCCGAGGGACGGAATCCATGGCGGCCACGTACCCGAGCTGCGTCGCACGCTATATATTTGCAACGACACTTCGGCGGAGAACGAGATCATGGCCGCTCCCAAGGTGGTGACTCTGGAGGAGCATTACTCTCACCCTCAGCTGCTCGGAGGAATGCCCCGAGAGCTCGGGGAGGCGCTGCTCGATCTGGGCGAGCGGCGCATCCGCGAGATGGACGAAGCGGGAATCGAGCTGCAGGTCCTCTCTCACTTCCCGAGCGGCCCGCAGAACCTCGAGCCGCAGCGCGCCATCGCACTCGCGCGCGAGACCAACGAGCTGGTTCAGCGCACGATCGACGCCCATCCTGGGCGGTTCCGCGGATTCGCCGCGTTGCCGCTCACCGCGCCGCAGGAGGCCGCAGCCGAGTTGCGACGCACCGTGCGCCAGCTCGGCTTCAAGGGCGCTATGTTGCACGGCCGCGGTGCCGGCGTGCCGCTCGACGACCGCCGCTTCTGGTGCGTCTTCGCCGAGGCCGAGTCGCTCGATGTGCCGATTTACCTTCATCCGGACGTCTCGCCAGACGCCGTGGTAGACGCCTATTACCGAGATTACCCTGCGCTGCTCGGACCGGGCTGGGCGTATACGGTCGAGACCGCGACCCAGGCGCTGCGGTTGATGATGAGCGGGCTGCTCGACGCTTACCCGAAGTTGAAGATCATCGTCGGTCATCTGGGCGAGTCGCTGCCGTTCGCGATCGTCCGATGCGATGCGAACATCAGCCGCCGCGCGGCGCTCAAGCGTCCCTTGCGGGAGTACTTTCACGAGAATTTTTGGATCACGACCGCCGCGAACTTCTCCAATCCCGCGCTGGCGTGCTCCCTGATGGAGATGGGAGTCGACCGCATCCTGTTCTCGGTGGACTGGCCGTTCGCCTCCAACATCGAGGGACGCCGGTTCATCGACTGCGCGCCGATCAGCGCGCACGACCGCGCGAAGATATTGGGCGCGAATGCCGCCGCTCTATTGCGTCTCTGACGACCGCTGAGCCTGCGAGGGCGGCCTGCTTCCGGGCGCCCGCCTGTGCGCCTGCGAGCCAATGCCGCCCCTTCGCCCAGGACGCTCGCCTGCCCCGCGCTGGAAGAAGCGCCGCTGGCGCCCGCCGCGTCAGCCGCCGGGGCGATAGCGCCTCACGGCGGCGGGATTGGTCGAGTCGACGCCGAGATAGACGCCGCGCTCCCACTTCCTTTTGAGCGGATCGGACACCGTGAGCCTCATTCGGCCGATCTGCTGGATCTCGATCTCCACCGTCTCACCGTCCTGCAGCGTGCCGAGTCCTTCGTGGTTGGTGCCGCAAGAGATGATGTCGCCCGAATAGAGCGTCATCACGGTGGAGGCGAACTCGACCAGCTCGGGGACGCGGTGCTCCATGTCGTCGGTGTTGTAGTGATGGCGCAGCTCCCCGTCGTTCCAGAAGCGGACGATCAGATCGTTCGGCTCCGGGATCTCGTCGGCCGTCGTGATGCACGGCCCGAGAGGAGCGAATGTGTCGAATGACTTGCCGAGCCAGCTCGCGGGAGGGCCCTTGGGCCAAGTGTATCGTCCTTCGCCCCGGGCCGAGACGTCGATCATGCAAGTGTAGCCGAATACCGCGCGACGCCAGTCCTCGCGCTTGATGCGCTTGGCCGGCCCCCTGATGACGAGCGCGAGCTCGGCTTCGTGCATGAACGCCCAGGGCTCGGTGAAGGCCGGCAGCTCGATCGTATCCCCCGGCCCGATCACCGCATCCGGATTCTTGAGGAACATGTTGAGCGGACGCGCTTCTCGCTGCGCATGCTCCCAGTAATTGGCGATGCATGCGAGAATCTTTCCAGGCCGCGGCAGCGGCGGGAGCAATCGTACGGAGTCGAGCGCGGCCGGCTCGCGACTGCGCGCCAGTGTCTCGATCGCGGGCCGCAACCGCTCGAAGTCGTCGATGATTCCCTGCATCGTGAGCTGCGGCGTGTGCCGTGGCGGCACGGCGGCGCCGATGTCGATCACCCCGCGCTCCTGTAGCAGGCCCGGCCGCACTTCACTGCTCCGGCCCTGTTGGAACAAGACCAGTCTCACGGCTCACCTCCCGCAGCCGGCGCGGACGCCGGCTCGCCACCGACCTCTCCCGCATCTCCCGGGCGCACGGCGTAAACATACGGACCGAGCAGCACGATGAGCGCGATGCCGATCGCAAGCCCGACCGCCGCGGCCTCGAGACCTCGGTCGTACGAGCCGAAGCGGTCGAATGCCCGGCCGAGCAGGTAAGGGCCGAGTCCGGAGCCGATCGCGAGCAGCGACACGAGGCAGCCGTAGATGGTGCCGAAGGATCTCAGGCCGAAGTACCGCGAGAACAGGTACGGACCGATTCCGGATTCCGCTCCGATGCCAAAGCCGAGTATCGCCATCGCCGTGAGCGCCATCGCCGCGGTGCCGGCGTAGCTGAGGACGATCAAGCCGACCAGCGCCGCGCCGAAGAAGGGGAGCGCCACGCGCGGGCTCGGGATGCGATCGAGCAGGAATCCCGAGGAGACGTTGCCGATCAGGCCGGCGAAGGCGAAGGTGGAGAGACCGAGCGTCGCCGCGAGCGCCGAGATGTGCCGGTCGGTCATCAGCGCCACGCTGTGAGCGCGCACGCCGTTGATGACGAGCGAATGGATGACGAGCGCCGCGAGGACCATCCAGAACGTCGCCGTCGCGAGCACGCGAGCGACCGTGAGCCCCGGCAGGGCGGGACGCTCGCGCGAGCGAGCTGCGCCGGGACGCGCGAGCGCCGCGGGACCGGGATCGCGCAGCAGAAAGGCAAAGGCGGGAAAGGCGAGGAGGAGGATGATCGCTCCCAGGACCACGTAAGTCTTCCGCCACCCGAGATGATCGATCAGCGAGTGAGTCACGGGCGCCATGATCATCAGCGAGACGGTCGGGGCGGCGCCGATCACGAGCGCGAGGAGCAGCCCGCGGCGGCTCTGGAACCAGGACGAGATGAGATGGGCGAACGCCACGGGCCCGGCGATCGCCTCGCTCGCTCCGAGCACGCAGTAGGTCAGGTAGAACTGCGTCTTGGAGGTCGTGAGCTGCGACTGCGCCATCGTCGCGAGCGCATAGAGCACCACGGCGGGAAGCAGCACGGTCCGCGCGCCCAGCCGGTCGACCATCCGCCCGACGAGCGGCGCGGCGAGGGCGGCGAAGATTCCGGAGACGTTGACCGACATCGAGAACTCCGCGCGTCCCCACCCGAAATCGTGCGATACCGGTCCGAGGAACAGCGGGAACGTGCCGATGTGAAACGGCACGACGCTCACCATCATTCCGATGGCGCAGGCTGCCGCGGTGGCGAGAGCGGCCCGGGAATACTCGTTTTCCGCCATGGCTCGGCTAACGCGGAGAGGGGAACGGCGCGCTGTTCGGCGGCGGGAAGTCCAACGCGTCGATCAGGACGAAGACGATGCGGCACACCTCGTTGGAGCGATTGACCCAGGCGTGATTCGTGCCCCGCTGAATGAGGATATCGCCCGCCGAGACGTGGACCTCGCCGTCGTCGAGCAGCATGTCGATCTCACCCGAGAGGACGATCGCGTAGTCGAGACTCTTCGTGCGATGCATGAACGGATGGCGGCCCTGCGGCTCCGCGCCCTGTGTTCCCTCGTGCGGGCGGGCGAGCCCCATCTCCTCGAGGAAAGCCTGATTGTCGATCTTGCGGTTGGGCTCGGGCAGAAAGTCGACGATCCGCAGGATCGATCCGCCGGGCGGCGGAGCCACGCCGATCTCCCGGTCGGCGGGATCGATGTACTGGGAGAGGTCGACCGGCGTCTCGTCCGTGACCCAGATGAGCGCCCCCTCCACGCTCAGGGCGGGCCGCGATACCACCTTGCGCGCGAGGCCGTCGTCGATGACGATCGCCCGGCCCCGCGCATCGACGCCGGTCACGACTCGCCTCACCTTGGCAGTCATGAGTGTCCCCCCGTCTGGGCTTGCGAGCCGGGCGCCTTGCCGGCGGCCGCCGGCCGTGCGGTGTCGGCCAGCTTCGGCATCGGTCCCTCGAGCCTCTCCGCAACGCCGAGCCGCGCCATGCGGGCGTTGGGCGTGGGCGCGGCGAGCCAGTGGTAATGCCCGAATTCCATGTCCCACAGGCGCGGGGTCCATTCGTCGTTCAGGTAATCGGAGTCGGCGCTATATTCCGCCTGTCCGCCGGCGGGACAGGCGAGATAGTAGAAGAGCAGGGAGCTGATCCGGTGGCGCCCGAGGCCCACTTCGCTCGTCCAGCCGCGGCGCTGCATGTCGTTCGCGCCGATCATCAGCTCGTCGATGGTCTCGACGCCGAACGACACGTGGCTGAACACGAGCCGCGGCAGCCTCATCAGAAACAGGTTGTGGTGATCGTTCCGGCCGTCGCAGCGCATGAAGACACCGAAGCCGCGCATGATGTCGGTCACCCGGAAGCCGAGCCGGCCGGTATAGAACGCGACGGCGCGGTCCACGTCCGGCAGGCCGAAGACGACGTGATTGATCTGCTTGGGCCGCGCCCGCTCGTACCACTTGCGGTGGCGGTTCCACCGCAGCACCTGCCCGAGATTGTTCTCCCCGGGCGCATCGTGCACGCCGGGCGGATGCCGCTCGAACACGCGAAAGCCGATGCAGAGCTCCGAGTCGTCCCGGCAGTGGACGGTGCCGTCCGGCTCGATGCTCACCGGCCGATCGCGACGCAGGTCGCGGACGAGGGCTTCCAGGGATTGCTGCGAATCGACGCCCCAGACGACTTCGCGCGGGCCCGGACCGTCGAGAAACGGAGGAGGAAGGCGTGGATCGTCGCGACGATGCAAAGCGACCGTGGAGCCCTCCGGCAGCCGGAAGCGGCTCACGTCCGACGCCTTCGCCGCCGGCTCGAGGCCGAAGTCTTCGTAGAAGCGGGTGCAGGTATCGAGATCGTCGACGCCGTAGATCAGAGACTCGACTCCCAGCAGCGTCATGATCGCTCTCCTTCCGGCCGCGCGCGCTCCGGAGCGTTGCGCTCAGTGCGCCGGCACGACCGGCACCAGCAGATAGGATTCGTCGGAGCCGCCGGTATGGAGGGTGTGCAGGCCGGCGTTGACCGTGTCCTCGTGCCGGTAATAGACCGGGTCGCGGATCTTCGAGTACTTCTGGAGCTCCGTGCCCTGAACGATGAGCAGCAGCCGCTCGCCCGGCTCGAAGCGGGTGCCGGACGGCCAGATCTCGATGTCGAGCGGGGTCTTCGCGCCGGGCACGAGCTTGAGCTCGCGGCGGTGCGCCAGCACGGGCATGAACTCCGTCGAGCGCTCGAGGTCGAGCTCGCGATGGGACGCTCGCAGCCAGCCGAGCGCGACCGGTCCGTCCTCGAAGAAGGAGTAGAAGGCGAACGGGACGTGCTTGCCGGCCGCATCGAGCTTGTATACGCCTACGAAGAGGTCCATGTCGTCTGCGATATCGGTCGAGACGGTGAGATGCAGCTTCATGTGGCCGAGCAGCACCGTCGGCTCGTCGAACGTAAGCTCGAATTTTGCCCGGTGGCGCCCCGGCCCGCTTCCCAGCGCGGAATAGCTGGCGGAGCTCGAGCGCGCGACGGGCGTGCGCTGGAGCGCGCGGGTCGCCGCGTCGAGATAGAGCTTCTCGTAGCGCGTCTCGGGCACCGGCCAGTCCCGGAACGGCCGCGTTTCGCCCACGAAGTATCGCTCGCGGACTTCCGCGCGCACCTTCGGCCACGAGAGCACGGTCGTGGACTTGCCCTTCAGGAAATGGTCGAAGAATTCCTGCAGCTGAGCGACGTTCGCCGGCGTGTAGTAGTGGGCCCACTTCTTGCGCCCGTGTACCAGGAGCCACTTGTGCTGGGAGGAGAGCCGGCGGAAGCACTCGAGCGTGCCGCGCGCATGCAGCCCCTGATCGCCCCAGCAGGCGACGACGAACGCCGGCACCTGGATCTTCTCCGGCCGGGCGCGCTTCGATTCCCAGAAGTCGTCGTAGAGCGGATGCTCCAGCGTCTCGCGCCGCAGATCCTCGATCCGCGTGCTGCTCGTTCCCCAGTTCTCGATGATGCGGTTCCACCAGAACCAAGTGTCCGGGATGCCCCCGTGGCGCGCGAGCTCGCGGTAAGTATCCGCCCGTCCTTCCCACGGGTTGATCGCGGCGAGGTGAGGCGGATTGAGCTCCGCGACGCGCCACTGGCTCGCGCCGAGATAGGAAACGCCGGAGGCGCCGACCTTGCCGTTGCTCCACGGCTGCGCGGCCGCCCATTCGATCACGTCGTAGAAGTCTCTCGCGTTCTCGGGCGAGACGTACGTGGCATCACCGCGCGAATGCCAGCTTCCGCGCATGTCGACGTTGACGATGGCGTATCCGCGCGGAACCCAGTAGATCGGATCCGGCGCCTCGAACGTCGCGTAGCGGGACACCATTCCCGGAGTCACCTCGCACCCCGGATTCGCGTTGAACGTGGCGGAGCCGTTCTGGTGCTTGCCGTAGGGGGAGAAGGCGATGATCGGCGGCGCCGGCTGCTCGTCCGCCGGCCGGAACACGTCGGTGAGAATCTCGACGCCATCCCGCATGGGGACGGCCACGTTCCGCTCGATCAGCATGCCCGCCTCGACGGTGCGGCTGTAGGTCGGCGGCGGGGCGCCTTTCTGCTCCGGCTTGGCGTAGGGCTCGCGGAAGCGGTACTGCAAATCGGCTGTCGGCATCGTTCAACGCTCCCTCAAGGCAAGCTCATTGCGACTCGCAATGATTTGGTCGCGCGGCGGCATGGATTGCGCCGAGCTCGCGCCGTCACGCGGGCGCGGCGGCGCCCGCGTGGATCTCGAGCAGCCGGGTGACCACCTCCGGCGTTTTGCACCGGCCCATGCCGCACTCCGTGGCGATGCCGAAGTCGGCAACGAAAGCGCGCGCCGCCGCGATGCGCCGCCGAGTTCCTTCGACGCCGTCGGCGACATGGACGCAGCCGAGATACAGCTCCGTTCCCGGGCCGAGCGCGAGTCCGGCGAGCGGACGAAAGTACTCGGCATCCGAGCGTCCGGCCGGCACGGGCATGTGGAAGTACGCGATGGGCCGGCTCAGCCTGCGCGTGAGAGCGTTGGCGAGCTCGACCATCTTGCCCGCATCCTGCGGCTCGATGAAGTGCCGTCCGTCCACATCGCCGTAGCAGAGATGGAAGCCGAGCTGCACGTCGCGCGGCACCTGGCCGCTCACCCGCTCGAGCCGGCTCAGGATCTGCTCATGCGGGTCGGTGAACAGGTCCTTCATTCGCGGCAGCCGTCCGTCCCAGACGAGCATTTCGGGGCAGACGTCCCACTGGATCGCAAGCGAGCCGTGCGGTATTTGAGCGCACAGCATGTCGAGCTCCCGGGTCATCGCCCGCTCGTACGCGCGCTCGATGGCAGGCTGATGCTCGTCGCGCGCGCAGAAGGCCGATACCACGGCGTAGGGCGTGGGGAGCGAGACCTGGAAGCGCGCATGCGAGGGAAGCCGCCCCGCGGCTTGGGCGGCCGTGAAGTCCGCATAGGAGGCGCGCGCCTCGCGCGCATAGCCGAGCTCGCAGAAGCTGAGCTCGCCGGGGTCCACGCCGTCGGCGAGGCGCATGAGAGGAAAGTTGATCGCCGAGGCGCCCGGCGGCGGCGCGACCGCCTGCAGGTACGGGTTGGCGCGCAGCAGAGGAAACTGCCATGCGATCCACATGCGGCGCCCGCCGGGCTCGCCGTCCGGCACTCGCACGAGCCGCTCGCCGAGGATGCGACCGACGGTCGAGAAGGTCTCGGCCACCGTGTCGAGTCCTATCGCGCCGACGAGATGGATGCGGCGCGGAGAGGAGTGCGGGTCGGTCATGGCGTCCTTTGCCGTTCGATCGGTGCCGGCGGGGGAGGCTTGCGGGAGAGTCGGGGGATTTTTGAGATCATTGCGCTTCGCAACGTTTTCGTCAAGTCGCGCGGACTGCGCGCGGCGGCCGCCAAATGCGTATCATGGAGTCTGCTCAAAACGAGGCGCGGCGCACGAGCGCGCGCCCGTTGCACGACGATCCACCAAGGACACGTTCGCCCATGAAGCCAGCCGATGACACGCTCGCCGTGGTCCGCGCCGATGCGGTACGGCCGACGTTCAATTTCAGCAACTATCTGCCCTATCACCTCACGTTTCCGGTCGCGATCGTGAGCCGCGTGCTCGGCGGCGCCATGGAATCGCGCTTCGGCCTGCGAACCACTCACTGGCGGATCGTGGCGCTGCTCGGGTCGCACGGACCGGTCTCCACCCGCGAGCTGTCGAGATACCTGTCGAGCGAGCGCAGCGCCATCAGCCGGGCGACCTCGGAGCTGATCGCGCGCGGCTACGTGCTGCGCGTCATCCATCCGCTCGATCGTCGGCTGCTCATGCTGCAGTTCTCGGCGGCCGGGAGGAAGCTCTTCGAGCGCATGAGCGCGGTCGCGTTGCAGTTCGAGGCGGCGCTGGTCCGCAACGTGTCGCGGCAGGAGCTCGTGATCGTCGATCAGGTCCTGAAGAAGCTGCGCGACGCCGCGCTCGAGTACCGGGCGCTGCATGTCAAGCCGAAGGCGCGGCGCCACGCGCCCGGAGCGACGAGCCGCCGCGCCGCCGCGGGTGCGAAGTGAGTCCTGCGCCGGCGCGCGCGGAGGAGTCGGGCTCGATCGGCCGGGCATGACGCGGCTCAGAACCGCATGCCGAGCCTCACACCGTAGGTGCGCGGCTCCTCGAGGTGGACCCACGGGACCGTGCCGCTCGAGGAGTTGGGCGGCGCGGCCGTGGCGATGACCGCCGAGTTCTCGACGTTGTCGCAGTAGAGCTGCACGTGCCACTTGTCGCCGGGACCGAGGTAGCTCAGCACCAGGTTCGTCTTCGTATAGGCCGGCTGCGCACTGCCCGGCGTGTGGTCGAACAGCGTCCAGTAGCTGCTCTCGAAGTGCGTCTGGACGCTGCCTTGCAGCGCCCCGCGGTTTCCGAAATCCCAGGTGTGCTGGTAGCCCGCCTGAACGTCGACGGACGGCGACTTCATGGCGGTATATCCCGAGTAATTCGTGATGCCGTTGTCGGCTACGGGCAGGATGAACTCCGTGTACTGCGCGTGCAGCAGCGCGAGACTCACGTTGAACACGTCGCGCGCCGTCGCGAGGAACCGTGTCTCGATCTCGCCGCCGTAGATGCGCGTCTTCGCCGCATTGTAGAGCGCGAAATCGCCGGCGAGCTCGCCCTGCGTCAGGTACTCGGAGACGATGTAATCCTTGTAGTCGTAGTAGAACGCCTCGGCGTTGACCTGCACTCGGTTGTCGAGAAATCGGTTCTTGCTGCCGATCGCGTACGCCGTGAGCGTCTCCGGCTGAAAGTTGGGCAGCAGGCCGGCCGTTGAGCCGAGATTGAAGCCGCCCTCCAGGTAGCCCGTGCTGATGCTCGCGTAGATCAGCGAGCTCGCGGTGAGGTCCTTGTCGATGCCCACCTTCCAGTCGACGTGATGCCAGGTGTCGTTGAACTCGTCCGGTATCGTGTTGACGGGAAACGATACCCCGGGAACGAACACTTGATCTTGGCCCGTGGCGGTCTTCGTATCGTCGGAGTATCTGAGGCCGGCGGTCAAGCGCACGCTGTCGGTGACGGAGTACGTCGTTTGTCCGAAGAGGGCCCAGGACTTCTCGGCGATGTCGGGGTTGGTGGTGATCGAGGAGAAGTAGGGGTTGAAGTAGTCGGAGTAGGAGTAGTCCGTCTCCTTGAAGAAATAGAAGCCCGTGACCCACGTGAACGGGCTCGTCGATCCGGCGGCGGAGGCGAGGCGCAGCTCGTTGCTGTAGGACTTGTCGGTGCTGATCGCGGTCGAGTAGACCCCGACGACGGGATCGGTCGTGTTGAAGTCGACGCGCTTGACCGCCGGGATCTCCGTGAGCGTCATGCCGTCGAAGGTCCAGTCGAGCTGGGCGTGCGTGGACCAGGAGTCGAAGTCCGAATGGGCGCCCGCAGTCGAGGTGGGGTCGTACCAGGGATCGCTCGGATCGGCAAAGGGTAGGCCGATGACGGTGTGGGCGCCGAGCGAGTGGTCCTCGAAGTAATCGACTCCGAGGAGCAGGGACAGGTCGCTGTCCGGCTTGTAGAGCGCCTGCAGGCGCCCCGCGCCGGAATCCTGGTCGTTGAATCCGCTCGTGAGATAGCCGTCGTGGCCGATGTACTGGCCGGCCGCCCGAATGTAGAAGTCGTCGGTCAGCGGCACGTTGACCATGCCGAACTCCTGTCGACCGTCGTAATTGCCGAAGTCGGTGTCGGCCGCCAGCTCGAACTCATCGACCGGCTTGTTGGTCACGACGTTGATGCTGCCGCCGGTTGCGTTCCGCCCGTAGAGCGTGCCCTGCGGCCCGCGCAGCACCTCCACGTGGTCGATGTCGAACAGGGAGCCGTAGGTGCCGAAATCCCGAGGCTGATAGACGCCGTCGATGTTGAACGCGATGGCCGGATCGAGCGCCGGAGCGTCGTTGTTGGTGCCGACGCCGCGGATGTCGATTTGCGTGTAGATGTAGTCCTGTCCCAGGCTGATGGCGGGAATCACCTCGCCGAGCCCGCGCACGTCCGTGATGCCCTGCGTGACGAGCGTTGCGCCCGTCGCGGCGGTGACCGCCTCCGGCACCTTCTGCAGATCCTGCGAGCGCTTCTGCGCCGTGACCACCACTTCCTGGAGGGCCTGCGACGGATCGTTGTCGCTGCTGTTGTCGGCCGCCCACACGCCGAGCGGCGCCCATGCGAGCATCGCGAGAATCACGGCTCCCCGTCGAGGCGCAATGCAATTCATGATGGCCCCCTGCATTCGCGGGCGGGCGGACCGCGCCGCATCGCCCGAGCGGCCGCGCTCCGCGTCGAATTTGGACAGATCATTGCGCTTGATAACGACTTTAGTCAAGTGAGGCCCGAAGCGGTGCGGCGGCCACGCGGGGTCGTGGGCCGCTCGGTCTGCGTGCGCTCGCGCGGGCGGATACGAAATAAATACCCAATATTCATTAGGTTAGTAATATAGAGGCGATTCCGGGAGCGGCGCGCGCCATTCTCTCGACAAACCGATTCCGACATCGCCCGCGCCGCGCCCGGCGCCGCGCTCCACGGCAGCGGGCTTCATCGTTATGATTGGCAACGATCTAGATCGGCCCAGGTCCCCCGCGCCCGCGAGCGCGGGACACGACGAGGTAGCGACGATGATCTTTGCCGGAAGCTCGGGCGAGCGCCGCGGGACATGGGATCGCCGCAGGCGCGAGAAGGCCGCGCGAATCGCCGGCGCCGCGCGCTACGCGCACGGCAAGATCCTCGAGAGCGAGCGCATAGGCGATGCATTGCAGGCGCTGCTGCGCCCGGGCGACCGCGTCGCGCTCGAAGGAGACAACCAGAAGCAGGCCGATTTCCTCTCGCGCAGCCTCGCACGGCTCGATCCGCAGCGCGTGCACGATCTGCATCTGCTGATCGCGAGCGTCAGCCGCCCGGAGCATCTCGACCTCTTCGAGCGCGGCATCGCGAGGAAGGTGGACTTCGCGTTCGCCGGACCGCAGAGCCTGCGTCTCGCCCAGCTTCTGGAGGACGGCGCGCTCGAGATCGGCGCGATCCACACCTACATCGAGCTCTACGCGCGGCTGTTCGTCGATCTCACGCCCCACGTCGCGCTGATCTGCGCCGAGCGCGCCGATCCGGCCGGCAACCTGTTCACCGGAGCGAACACCGAGGACACGCCGACCATCGCCGAGGCCGCGGCGTTCAGCCACGGCGTCGTGGTCGCGCAGGTGAACGAGATCGGCGACTCCCTGCCGCGCGTGGACATCCCGGGGTCGTGGATCGATTTCCTCGTGCAGTCGGACCGCCCCTTCGCCATCGAGCCGCTCTTCACGCGCGACCCGCGCCGCATCAGCGAGCTGCAGGTGCTCATGGGGATGATGGTGATTCGCGGGATCTACGCGCCTCATCGCGTGACCTCCCTCAACCACGGCGTCGGGTTCGATACGGCCGCCATCGAGCTGCTTCTGCCGACCTACGGCGAAGCGCTCGGACTGCGCGGCAAGATCTGCCGGCACTGGGCGCTCAATCCTCACCCGACGCTGATCCCCGCGATCGAGAGCGGCTGGGTGCAGAGCGTCTACTGCTTCGGGAGCGAGGTGGGCATGGAGCCTTACGTGCGTGCCCGGCCGGATGTCTTCTTCGTCGGGTCCGACGGCGCCTTGAGGTCGAACCGTGTGCTGTGCCAGCTCGCCGGCCTGTACGGCGTCGACCTCTTCATCGGCTCGACGCTGCAGATCGATCCGGACGCCAACTCCTCCACCGTCACGCTCGGCAGGCTCGCCGGATTCGGCGGCGCGCCGAACATGGGACACGATCCGAAGGGCCGGCGCCACGCGAGCCCGGCTTGGCTCAGCCTCATTACGGGTCGGAGCGAGGTGACGCGGGGGCGCAAGCTGGTCGTGCAGCTGACGGAGACGTACAGGCGAGGCGGCCAGCCCGTGTTCGTCGAGTCGCTCGATGCCGTCGAGGTCGGCAAAGCCGCGCGCATGCCGATCGCGCCCGTCATGATCTACGGCGACGATGTGAGCCACGTGGTCACCGAGGAGGGCATCGCGTGCCTGTACAAGGCCGAGGGACTCGAGGAGCGACGGGCGGCGCTCGCGGCCGTCGCCGGCGTCACCTCCGTCGGGCTCGCGGCAGATGCGACGCGAACGTCGGACCTTCGCCGCCGGGGTGTCGTGCTGTACCCGGAGGACCTCGCGATTCATCGCAACGAGGCGAGGCGGTCGCTGCTCGCGGCGCGGAGCATCGAGGATCTCGTCGCGTGGTCGGGGGGCCTGTACGATCCGCCCTCGCGCTTTCGCACGGGGTGAGAGCACCGATGAACGGAGGAGCGCTCGCGGCGTTGCATCGCATCCCGGTGCGGCACGCGCTGTGTGCCCCAGCGGCGCGCAGCCTCGCACTGGCCGATCTCGCCGTGGATGCGCTCGTGCAGGAGGCGCTGCTCACACCCAAGCCGGCCTTGGTCGACCGGCGCGGGCCCGGCGCTCACAGCGATCTCGATCTGCTCAAGATGCTGCGCTCGGCGGGCGCGCTGCGCGGCTGCTTCCGGACGATCGCGGCGCGAGCCTGGGGCGAGCCGCCGTCGCAAGGCCTGCGGGAGGCGCTTGCGGAAGCCGGCCGCCACGGCGAGAAGGCGATGCTGGCCGCAACAGGCGGAGCCAACGCGCATCGCGGAGCGATCTGGAGCGTCGGATTGCTGGTCGCCGCGGCGGCGGGAGACAAGGGCGCCGGCCGACGGGCGGAGGATCTCGCCGCCTGGGTCGCGGAGCTCGTCTCCTATCCCGACCGCGCCGTATCGCCTGAATGGAGCAACGGCGCGCGCGCGTGCGCGCGGCATGGCGTGAGCGGCGCCCGAGGCGAGGCGGCCGCAGGCTTTCCGCACGTCGTGCGGTGCGGATTGCCGATGTTGATCGAGTCTCGACGACGCGGCCAAGGCGAGCGCCCGTCCCGCCTCAACGCCTTGATGGCCATCATGTCCAGCCTCGACGACACGTGCCTGTTGCATCGGGGCGGGCGGCTTGCCCTGCGAACGGCGCAAGCCGGCGCGCAAGCCGTGCTGCGCGCCGGCGGCGCGGCGACTCGGTCGGGACGCCGTGAGTTGCTGCGGCTCGACCGGGAGCTCACCTCACTCAACGCATCGCCCGGCGGCAGCGCCGACCTTCTGGCCGCGACGCTGTATGTCGATGCGCTGCAGCCGCCTTCGGCGGCATCCTGCGGCTCGGGGAGGCTCGCTCATGGAGACGTATGAGTTCGACTATTCGGCCTCGATCAGCGTGCCCGCGCGGGCCCATGTCGGAGTGGTCGCTTCCGGAGATCTGGAAGTGCTGCTCGAGCCTTCGGGGGATGGGCGAGCGCACGTCAGCGTCCGCACGAGCGTCGTCGGCTACGGCAGGATCTGGAAGGCCGTGCTGGACCGCTTCTTCCGCGGCTATGCCGGCGCCGCGCAGATCGCCATCAATGACTTCGGCGCGACACCGGCGGTGGTGCTGCTGCGCTTGCGGCAGGCCGTGGAGCAGACGGACCGGAGCGCGGAGTCGAGCGTATGACCACGAGAGCTCAACCGTCCTCCCCCGCGGGGGGCTTCATCGCCGCGGAGAGCTTCATCGAGCTGCGCGCACGAGAGCGGGCCCGCGCGATCCTCGATGCCGGAACCTTCTTCGAGCTGCTCGGGCCGTTCGACCGGCTTCACTCTCCTTGGCTCGAGATGCAGGGCATCGTGCCGCAGGAGGACGACGGCGTCATCGTCGCCCGCGGTCTCATCGACGGCGTACCGAGCGTCGTCATCGCGCTGGAAGGATCGTTCCAGGCGGGCAGCATCGGCGAGGTCGGCGGCGCCAAGATCACGACGGCGCTCGAGCTCGCGCTGCGAGATGCCGAGCGCTCCCGGCCGGTGCGACCGGTGCTGTTGCTCGAGACGGGTGGCGTCCGGCTGCAGGAGGCGACGCTCGGCCTCGCGGCGGTGGCGCAGATTCAGTCGGCGATCGTCGCGCTGCGCGAGCGTGTGCCGGTCGTCGGCGTGATCGCCGGCCTGGTCGGCTGTTTCGGAGGAATGTCGCTGGTCGCCGCGCTGTGCTCGACGCTCATCGTGACCCGCCAGGCACGCCTCGGCCTGAACGGGCCGGAAGTGATCGAGCACGAGGCCGGCATCGAGGAGCTGGACGCCGCGGATCGCCGAACGGTCTGGAGCATCATGGGCGGCGAGCAGCGTCACGCGCTGGGCCTTGCCGACGAGCTGGTCGCCGACGACTGCGGACAGATCGCCGGTGCCGTGCGCGCCGCCTTTCGGCGCGACGGGGCCGCACGCTTTCGCAGTCGGGCGGTCGAGACATTCATGCACCGCATCTCGTCTCTCGATCCGCTGCGGCCCCCGGACCCCCGGCACCTACGCGCGGTGTGGCCGCGCGAGATCGAGCCATGAAGATCGCGGCGGCCGGCGAGCTCCTGCCATGACGCCTTCCCCTCGGCAAGCGAGTCGCGCGCGCATCTGGTTCGAAGCGCTCGCCGCGCAGGGAGCGGTCGGCATATCCGTTGCGCCGCCGCCGGTGGCCACGCCTCCGTCGCTGCTCTGTGCGGACGCTTCGCTCGGCGGCGAGCCCGCGCGCTTTCTGGCGGTGGTGCCGGATCCCGACAGCCCGTTCCCGCGGGCGCGGGGCGGCGAGATCGGCGTGAGGGAGGCCTGGGGCCTCGCTGCGAGCGTGCGTCAGGCGATCGAGGCCGACCGTCATGCCGCGGTCCAGCGGCCGCTCGTCGCCATCGTCGACACCGCGGGCCAGGCATACGGTCGTCTGGAGGAGCTGCTCGGTATTCATCTGGCGCTTGCCGCCGCAGTGGATGCTTATGCCTCCGCTCGGCTTGCCGGCCACCCCGTCGTGGCGCTCGTCGTCGGGCGCGCCATATCCGGAGCGTTCCTCGCCCACGGATTGCAGGCCAGCTGCATTTTGGCGCTGGACGATCCCGGCGTCGTGGTCCATGTCATGGCGAAGGAGGCGGCCGCGCTCGTGCTGCGCCGCCCGGTCGCCGAGCTCGAGTCCCTCGGCGAGACGGTGTTGCCCATGTCCTACGACATCCGTGCCCTCGCCCGGTTGGGGCTGCTGCACCGACTGATCGGCGGCATCGATGCTGAGGCGCCTTCGGCGGAAGAGGTAAGGCGGGTTGCCGTGGAGCTCGGCGCCGCGGTCGCACGGGCCCGAGGCGGTCCTCTCGATCGCATGCGACGGGTGCCGCGCGAGCACGAGCCTCGAGGGTCGTGGGCCACCCTCGCGGTCCGCAAGGCGCTCACGCTGCAGTGGGACTTGCCCCCGTGACGCTCGTGAGCTCCGCAAGACGGCGCCCCGCGATGTGCAGCGCGACGCTCCGACCGTCGCATCGGATGGAAGTCCGCCCGCACGATCTGCTTGCGGCATCATGCGACGCGATGCTTTTCGATCACGAGCCGCCCGCCTGGGCCCACGAGAGCCTCGGGCGCTGGCCGATCGTCGTCGTTCGTCGCGCCGAGGCACGAGGCGCTCGAGTGCCCGTCGGCGTTCGGGGCGCATCTCGCGCCGAGCGCATTGCAGGCTGGCTGCCGGCCACCGCCATCATCGCGAGGCTGAGCCCCGAGCAGCTCGTTGCGCGCCGCGCGTGGCTCGAGACGCCCCGAGCCTCCGCGTTGCCGCATTTCCGGATGCTGGAGATGCTCTGCTCGATCCTGCAGCGCTTCGGCCTCGCATGGGGCCCGACCGGCGGCATGGGCTACGAGCTTGCGAGCGGCCGGCCGTGCCTCGAGGCGACGAGCGATATCGACATCCTCGTGCGCGCACCCGCACCGATTGCGCGAGCGGACGCACGGGACCTCGACGCCGCGCTGGCGTCACTCCCCGTGCGGGTCGATGCGCAGCTCGATATCGGTCCCGGCGCGTGCGCACTCGCCGAGCTCGCCCGATCGAGCGGCCGCGTGCTGCTTCGTACCGACTCGGGTCCGAGACTGGTGCGCGACCCTTGGGCGGCTCGCGAAGGTGCCGATTGAGCGTCGCATTTCTCTGTCCGGGGCAGGGAGCCCAACGCCCCGGCTTCTTGCACCGCCTGCCGCGGCATGCCGAAGTGGACCGAACCCTCGCCGAGGCCAGCCGGATTCTGGGGCGGGAAGCGCTCGATTGGGATACGGCGCAAGCCCTGCACTCCACGGCAGCCGTGCAGCTGAGCATCGTCATCGCCGGGGTCGCGACCGCGCGCGCGTTGCGAGCGCTCGACGTGGAGCCTCGCGCAGTGGCAGGCCTTTCGGTGGGCGCCTTCACGGCGGCCGTGATCTGCGGAGCGCTCGACTTCGCCGATGCGATGGAATTGGTCCGCTTGCGCGGCGAGCTGATGCATGCCGCCTATCCGCGATCGTACGGCATGGGCGTCGTCACGGGCCTTGCGGAGCGCGATGTTCGGCAGCTGGTGGAGAGAGCCTCGACCGCGGAGGCCCCGGTGTATCTCTCCGGCGTGAACTCGCCGGTGCAGCTCGTGATCGCCGGCGCCGAGCTCGGCATCGAGCGATGTTTTCGGCTCGCCCGAGAAAGTGGTGCGCACAGCCTCGCGCGCTTGGCCGTATCGGTGCCGTCGCATTGCCCCCTTCTCGCCGAGGTGTCGCAGGCGCTTGCCGCACGGCTGGCGACGGTCCCGCTTGCGAGCCCGGCGGTGCCGTACGTCACCAATCGCT
>JASHSR010000280.1 GCA_030038645.1 Gammaproteobacteria bacterium | reverse complement strand
GCTCCGCGCGCAGCACGGTCGTCGGATAGAGCGCCTGGATGGAGGGGATGTCCGAGAGATGCCCGGGCGAGATCTCGACCGTGCGCGCCCGGAACGTGTAGCCGAGCTGCCAGGTACGGTTGAGATTGAGGCCCAACGTCGTCTGGATGTACTTCTGCTGATCCGTGTAGTTGGTCTGGCGGTACAAATGGGTCTCGTTGCCGATGCCGTAGAAGCGCGGACTGCCGTCTCGGTCGTACACCACGCTCGCATTGAACGACCAGAGGTCCTCCCGCAGGATGCCGGCGGAGTATTCGCCGTCGAACTCGCTCTCCACGCGCTCCTTGCCGCCGCCCACGACGGACCACTGCGTGTTGTCCGATGGAAAGGAGAAGATGCGGCCCCGCGCCCCGTAGCCGAAGTACTGGTTGTAGATGACGTCGGGCGCGATGATCTTGCTGATCTCGCCCTGGTCGTTCGTGACCAGGTACGTCGGGATGACACCGAGCGTCGTGCCGCTGTAGGGATCCTCGTCGATCTCCGGGATGGGAATGATCGGCGCCGTCGCCGGATTGAGCCATCGCGAGAGGCCGGTCGGGCCTTCCTGGGGTTGAGAGGCCTGGGGCTTCGAAGGCTGCGGCTGCGTCGAGGCGAGGAGGTCCGAAGCCGGCGCCGCCGCGCCTTCACCCGCGGCGAGCGTCGTCGCGCCGCCTGCTGCCGCTGGCAGCGCCGTGCCGTCCTCCGCGAGGGTCGCCCCGCCGCCTACTGCGACCGTCGCCGCGAGGACGATCACCGTGATCGATCGTATCGACGGGCGATGCCGCCCTCGCCACAAGCACATCGCTCAGATCGGATGGGAGCCGGCGGCGACGCGCCGCCAGCGGCTCGACGGGCGCAAGAGCGATCGGGGGACCGCCGCCGAGGTTGGCACGTACATGTTCGAAGCGAGATCCTCACGTGCTGCAGTCGCGCACGGCAGGCGCATGATAGCCCAACGCGGGCGGCCACGCGGACGGCCCGCCGAAGCGCGATGACGAGCAAGGGTCGGGGGCCGCACGGGCGGAGTCGCGAATTGCCGGTTCGCGGCGGCGCGAGGAGTGAGGCGCGCTCGGCGGCGCTCCGCCTCGAGCGGCACTGCGCCCTCAGTGCCGCTCCGCCCTCAGTGCTGCTGCGCCTGCACCCTCTTGAAGTCCGCGGGCACCTCGAAGGTATCGGCGCTCAGCGGCCGGTTGCTGATCGACACGAGCTCCACGGTGTACCGCAGCGGTACCAGCATTCCGATCGCGGTGAGCGGGTCCTCTGGGGCGCTCTCCGCGCTCGCCGGGGCGGCAGGGCCGCCCGCGCTCCCCGCCGCCGAGGCGCTCGGCGCACTCGGGGCGCTCTGCGCGGAGGCGGAGCTCGACTGCGCCTGCTGCTGCCTCCTGCCGAACAGGCCTCCCATGAGCTTCCCACCCAGCTGCCCGGCGAGCGCGCCGAAGCCCGTTCGCCCCGCCGCGCTTTCTCCGGCGGACTGCCCCGCGCTCGTCGCGACGGACTGCTGGACATCGGCTCCCGAGGGTGGAGTCGACTGCGGCGGCCCTGCGCCCGGGGACTGCGTCCCCGAGGCCTGCGATCCCTGGCACCGCGGGCCGCCGAATCCGAGCTCGAAGCGGGTCCTCACCGGGTAGCCCTTCAACGTCTGCATCTGGGCCGATGCCTGCTCCCACGCCGCCTTGTAGCGGCTGAAGAGCGCTTCCACGCGCTGGGTGGCATCGCGCGAGGTCGCGCCGGCATACCCCATCCTCTGCGCGTACGTCCGGTTGAACTGCGTCGCCTCCTCGATGCCCGGCATCTCCGGGGCGAGCCACAGATCCATCAGCAGATCGACGTCGCAGACGGCGCCCGTCTTGCGATCCTGGCAGGACTGAGAGCTGAGGATCGTCATCTGCTCGGCGTTGAAGCCGCCGATCGCGGCCGTGCGGCCCGTGCGCTTCACCTCCACCTTGGGATCCGACCATTCGCACTGCGACTCGTCCATGCCGGTGGGCGCCGCTTGTCCTCGAGGCTCACCCGCCTGATCCATCGCTCTCTGCAGCTGCGCCCGCTTCTCGGCGAGGGAGGTCTCGGTGTACTCCTTCTTTCCGAGGTCGAGCGAGTAGATCTTGTCCTCGTCGAGTCGAATCAGCTGCGCCGTGCCGGCCGCAGCCGCGCCGTGAGCAAAGAATCTCACCAGCTGCGACTCCATTTGGATGTGGCTCTCTTCCCGCGCGCGGTCGCCGGACACCGACTTGACGGTCGTGCCCGACATGTTGCCGACGCTCATCGCGCCGGCGCCCTGCACGGTGATGCGCTCCTCGATCGTCACGTCGGCGTAGGCCGACTCGAATGAGATGGCCGCGAGAACGGCGAGCGTGGCGGCGACGCTGCGGGCCGTGGTCGTGTGACGCATGGCTGCCTCCCCTGATCTCAAGGACCGCTGCGCTCGATCTTACGACCAACCTCGCAACTGAGCCATAATCATCCGATCGTGGTGCAGCGGCGGAGCGGGGGAGTCATGAGCGGAAACACCGATGCAGAGCTGAGGGTGGAGCTCGAGCGGCTCGCGCAGCGGGTGCGGCGCCTCGAGGATGTGCTCGCCATTCAGAAGTTGCAGTCCAAGTATGCGCATTATCTATTCACGCAGCGCTACGACCGGATCGTCGAGGAGTGCTTCGCGCTCCACAACGACGATGTGACGCTCGAGTTCTCGGACAGCGGCGTGTACCGGGGCCTCGAGAGCATTCGCGCCGTATACCGGGACTTCACGGCGGCGAAGGTCCGCATCCCAGGTTTCTTCATTCTGCACATGGCCGTCAACCCCTACATCGAGGTGGCTCGGGACGGCAAGTCGGCGCGCAGCCACTGGCTCTCGCCCGGAGCGGTCGGCAGCAACGCCTCGGCCGGATGGGTCTGGGGCCCTTACTACATCGACTACGTGTGCGAGGGGGGCGAGTGGCGCATCCTGCACTCGAATCTCGCTCCGCTGTTCCGCAACCGCTACGAGGTGAGCTGGGCGGAGGCGAAGGACCATGGCAGCGTGCGCGGCGCCCTCACGGTCAAGCCCGCGGCGCCCTCGACGATCTACCGCCCGTACAACGAGGTGAAGGGCCAGCCGGACTTGTTCCGCAATCACCCCGATCTGCCCGAGCCGTACTGAGCTCCGGCGCCACGGAGGCGCCTCCGGCGCGACAGGCGCCACACGGGGTCACGGACGCCCACCGTTGCCGCACAGATGCCGCCCGGCGCGGCCGCCGCCGCTACAGCACTACCGGGGCCGCCTCGGATGCGCGCGACGCCCGCCTGCGCTCCTGCTCGGTGAGGAAGCGCTTGCGGATGCGGATCGACAGCGGGGTCACCTCGACGAGCTCGTCCTCCGCGATGAACTCCACCGCGTACTCGAGAGTGAGCGGAATCGGCGGCGTGAGCAGGATCGCATCGTCCTTGCCGGCGGCGCGGATGTTCGTGAGCTTCTTGGTCTTGATGGGGTTGACGACCAGATCGTTCTCGCGGCTGTGGATGCCGATGATCATGCCTTCGTAGAGCTTCTCGCCGGGGCTCACGAAGAGCCGCCCGCGCTCCTGGAGGTTGAACAGCGCGTACGCCACGGCTTCGCCCTGCTCGTTGCTCACCAGCACGCCGTTGCGGCGGTCGGGGATCTCGCCCTTGACGGGCGCGAAGCCGTCGAAGACGTGGCTCATGAGGCCCGTGCCGCGCGTGAGCGTCATGAACTCGCCCTGAAAGCCGATGAGTCCGCGCGCGGGCACGCGGTACTCGAGGCGCACGCGTCCCTGTCCGTCGACGGCCATGTCTCCGAGCTCCGCGCGCCGGCGGCCGAGCGCCTCCATGACCGCGCCTTGATGCTCGGCGTCGACGTCCACGGTCAGTGCCTCGTAGGGCTCGTGCTGCACGCCGCCCACGGTCTTCGTGAGGACCTGCGGCTTGCCGACCGCGAGCTCGTAGCCCTCGCGGCGCATGTTCTCGATGAGAATCGTGAGATGCAGCTCGCCGCGCCCGGAGACGCGGAACACGTCGGGCTCGCCCGTGTCCTCGACGCGCAGCGCGACGTTCCTCTGCAGCTCGCGGTACAGGCGCTCGCGCAGCTGGCGGCTGGTCACGAACTTGCCCTCGCGCCCGGCGACGGGAGAGGTGTTGACCTGGAACGTCATGGCGAGCGTCGGCTCGTCCACGCTGATGGGCGGAAGCCCCTCGGGCGACGGCGGGTCGCATAGCGTGAGGCCGATGTTCACGTCCTCGATGCCGGTGACCGCGACGATGTCTCCGGCGGGCGCCTCCTCGACGGGCCGGCGCTCGAGGCCCTTGAAGGTGAGCACCTGGCCGACCTTGGCCGCACCGCGATCCTCCTCTCCGTAGCGCAGCGCGACGGTCTGTCCCGCCCGCAAGGTGCCGCGCCGGATGCGGCCGATGCCGATCCGGCCGACGTAGCTGTTCGAGTCGAGCGTCGAGACCTGCAGCTGCAACGGCGCGTCCGCATCGCTCGGCGGCGCGGGCACGTACTGCAGAATCGCCTCGAAGAGCGCGGCCATATCCGGCCGCCGCTCCGTCGGCTCCGTCGTGGCCCAGCCCTGCAGCGCGGAGGCGTAGATGACGGGGAAGTCGAGCTGCGCATCGCTCGCTCCCAGGCGGTCGAACAGCTCGAAGGTCTTATCGACGACCCATCCGGGCCGGGCCCCCGGGCGGTCGATCTTGTTGACGACGACGATCGCCTTGTGCCCGAGCGCGAGGGCTTTCCGCGTGACGAAGCGCGTCTGCGGCATGGGGCCTTCCACGGCATCGACGAGCAGCAGCACGCCGTCCACCATCGAGAGCACCCGCTCCACCTCGCCGCCGAAATCCGCATGGCCGGGCGTATCGACGATGTTGATCCGCGTGCCGCCGTACTCGATCGCGCAGTTCTTGGCGAGGATCGTGATGCCGCGCTCGCGCTCGATCTCGTTCGTGTCCATGATCCGCTCGCCGATCTTCTCGTGCGCGGCAAACGTGCCCGACTGCTTGAGCAGGCAGTCGACCAGCGTCGTCTTGCCGTGATCGACGTGGGCGATGATGGCGATGTTGCGAATCGGGCGGTTCATGGACGGCTGCACGTGTGCCGGAAAGCGGGCCGCGAAGGGTACCAGAAGAGCGCCGCGGCACCCTAGCCCATCGAGTGATGCCATACTCGCCCGGATGCCGAAAGCCGAAGCCATGGGTCGAGAGACCGCTCGCTCATGAACGGCGCGCGCGCCCCTCGAGCAGCCGCGCCCGCCGCCGCCCGCGCCGAGCGGCAGGCGCTCCTCGCCGCCTGTCATCGCCGCGCGGTCGAGCTGCTGAGGCGAAATTCGACCCCGGCCGGCGTGCTCGCGGCGACGCCCGGCCGGCGCTCGGAGCGGCTCGGCTACACGGCCATCTTCGGGCGCGACGCGGCCATTTGCTCGATCGCCATGGCGCTCACCGGCGAGCCGGACCTGATGCGCCGCGCGGCGGCGGGCCTCAACACGCTCGCCCGGCATCAGGCGCCGAACGGCCAGATCCCGAAGTTCGTGGACGTGCGCCGGCGCGAGGCGGACTTCTGGTATCTCGGCTGCATCGACTCGACGCTCTGGTGGCTCATCGCGGTGGCCTTTCTCGATGCGCGAGGGCTGCCGCGCGGCCTCGCCCGCTCCCATGCGAGGGCCGTCCGCCGGGCGCTCGACTGGCTCGCCGCGCAGGAGCACCAGCGCTTCTTCCTGCTGCAGCAGAACGAGGCGAGCGACTGGGCGGACATCATGCCGCGGTCGGGGTTCGTGCTGTACACGAATGCGCTCTGGTACCACGTGAAGCGCCTGTACGGGCTCGCGGACGCCGCCGCGACCCGCGCCAACTTCAACGGCCTGTTCCATCCGTTCTCCGCGCGGCTGCTCGAGCGATACCGCCGCGGGCGTCTGCTCGCGGACTTCGCGCTGCGCAACGCGCGCGCGCGCGACCTGTACCTGAGCTTCGTGAACTTCTCCTTCTTCGGCGAGGAGGGCGACGTGCTCGGCAATGTGCTCGCAGTCCTGCTCGGGCTCGCCGACGCCCGTGCGCGCCGCCGCACGATGCGCGCGCTCCTCGCCGCGCGCGTTCACGTTCCCTATCCGGCGCGCGCCGTGGTGCGCCCGATCCGCAAGACCCACTTCCTGTGGCGGGCCTACATGTCGCGGCACCGGCAGAATTTCGCATGGCAGTACCACAACGGAGGCGTCTGGCCCCTGGTCGGCGGGTTCTGGATCATGGCGCTCGTCGCGAGCGGGCGCGTTGCCGCGGCGCGCAGAGAGCTGCTGAAGCTCGCCGAGGTCTGCTCGCTGCGCGACTGGCGGTTCGCCGAATGGCTCCACGGCCGCACGCTCGCCACGCGCGGAATGGCCGGACAGTCCTGGAGCGCCGCCGCTTACCTGCTCGCCGAGTACAGCGTGAGGAGCGGCAGGAGTCCGTTCGCCGTGCCGCGCCGGCGGCCCTCGCGCGCGGAGCGCGGCACCTCGCTTGCTGGCCGCTGAGCAGGGAACTCGCGCCTCGAGGAGGTCCGCGGCCATGGACATTCACGCGCTCGGCGAGCACGAGCGCGTGAAGGGACCCGCCCACTGAGCGCCGCCGCGCGGCGGCACGCGCACGGCCCAGCCGTTGCCTCAGCGGACGGCGCCGCTGCACACTTCCCCGCATGGCCGCCCGTGCTCCCGGGGCGCAGTCTCGATTGCGCCACAGCCCTCCCTCGCCCCCTCAGAGCGCGCAGGATGCGACCCTGCGCGGCTTCTTCGGCGTCTTTCGCTACAGCCGCCGCGCGCTCGAGCTGGTATGGAGCACCAATCGCGGCCTGACGATCGCGTTTGCGCTGCTGACCGTCGTTGCAGGCGTGCTGCCCCCGCTCACGGCCAACGTGACGGGGCTGATCGTCGACGCGGCGAATGCCGCCATCCGCGCGGGCAGCAGGGACGCCGCGCGGGTGGTGGATCTCGTCGTGTTGGAGGGCGTGCTGGTCGCCTCCATCGCCGGCGCTCAGCGCGGCCTCACGTTCTGCCAGTCGCTGCTGCGCGCGCAGCTCGGCCAGCGCGTGAACGAGATGATCCTCGAGAAGGCCCTCACGCTCACGCTCGCGCACTTCGAGGACTCGGAGTTCTACGACAAGCTCACGCGGGCGCGCCGCGAGGCCTCGAGCCGGCCTCTCTCGCTCGTGATCGGCACGTTCGGCCTGCTGCAGAACGCGCTCTTGCTCGTGAGCTGCGGCGCGCTGCTCGTGCGGTTCTCGCCGTGGGCGGTCGCGGTGTTGCTGCTCGCCGGGGTGCCGGCGTTCGTCGCGGAGGCCAAGTTCTCCGGCGACGCATTCCGGCTCTTTCGCTGGCGCACCCCGGAGACGCGCATGCAGACCTATCTCGAGACGGTGCTCGCGCGGGAGGACCACGCGAAGGAGGTGAAGCTCTACGGCCTCGGCCCGCGCCTGCTCGAGCGCTATCGCGACATCTTCCGCCTGCTCTACGGGCAGGACCGCGCGCTCACCATCCGGCGCGACGTGTGGGGCTTCTCGCTTGGGCTCATCGCGACCGCGGCGCTCTACGGCGCGTACGCCTGGGTCGGGATCAGCACCGTGCGGCAGCTCATCACCATCGGTGAGATGACGCGCTACTTCATCCTTTTCCGGCAGGGCCAGGGGGCCGTCTCCGCGATCCTCTCGGCCCTCGGCGGGATGTACGAGGACAACCTGTACCTCTCGACGCTCTACGAGTATCTGGAGACACGCGTGCCGGAGCCGGCCGGCGCGGTCGCGCACGGCCCGGACCCGCAGGACGGGATTCGCTTCGAGAATGTGAGCTTCACCTATCCCGGGGCGCAGGAGCCGGCTCTCGAGGGCGTGAGCCTGCATCTCGCGCCCGGCGCGAGCCTCGCGCTCGTCGGGGAGAACGGCTCGGGCAAGACCACGCTGATCAAGCTGCTCACCCGACTGTACGCGCCGACCAGCGGGCGCATCCTGCTCGACGGACGGGACCTCGCCGAGTGGGACGAGGCGGCGCTGCGGGAGCGGATCGGTGTGATCTTCCAGGACTTCAATCGCTACCAGATGCTCGTCGGCGAGAACGTCGGCGCCGGAGACGAGCGCTACTTCAACGATGAGGAGCGCTGGCGCGCCGCAGCCTCGAAGGGGATGGCGAGCGACTTCGTCGAGCGGCTGCCGGAGGGCTATTACACGCAGCTCGGCAAATGGTTCCGCGAGGGCCGCGAGCTCTCGGGCGGACAGTGGCAGAAGATCGCGCTCTCGCGCGCGTTCATGCGCACGCGAGCCGACATCCTGGTGCTCGATGAGCCGACCGCGGCCATGGACGCCCAGGCGGAAGCGGAGATCTTCGAGCACTTCCGCCAGCTCGCGCAGTCGCGCATCACCATCGTCATCTCGCACCGCTTCTCGACCGTGCGCATGGCCGGCGAGATCGTCGTGCTCGACCGCGGCCGCATCGTCGAGCGCGGCAGCCACGAGGAGCTGATGCGCCTCGACGGCCGCTACGCGCACCTCTTCACGCTGCAGGCCCGCGGCTACCGCTGACCGCGCGCCGCCGGCCGGTCACCTGCGCGAGAGGCTCGCGAGCAGACGGTCGAGCTGACCGCGGATCACGGCGGTCTCGCGCTCGATGAGGTCCCGCACGGCCTCGATGCGCGACTCCTCGGCCTGCTCGGCGCGCACGCGCAGCCGCTCCATCTCCTGGGCGAGGCTGCGGCGCTCCTGCTCCCATGCCCGACGGGAGAAGGCGTGGGAGACGAGGTCGATCGCGAAGACGAGCGCCGCGATGACCAGAATGAGCACGCCGAGCGGCGCGGTGATGCGGCCCACGAGAAAGCTGATCTCGTGCGAGCTCGCGATGACGTTCCAGTTGGCGAGCACGAGCACCAGCAGGAGCAGCAGGACGACGAGGTAGACGACGTTTCGGGGTCTCATGGCGGTGATTCTTGTTCTGGATGAGTCGCCGCGAGGAGCGCGACGGGAAAGCTCTCGAGCACCTCCTCCGCCGGCAGCGCGTGCCGTCCGTCTCCGTGGCGGACTGGCAGGCGGGCGCCGTCGAAGAGGCTGAGCAGCATGCCTGCCGGAAGGTCGGCTGGCAACTCGATGCGGGTATCGCTCCAAACGCGCCGCCCGAGCGGCCAGTCGCCCCCGCGCCGCAGCAGCTTCCAGTACAGCCGCGGCGCGACCGTGATGGAGACCTCCCGCCCGCGCCGGCGGGCGAATGCGCACAGGTGCGCCGCGCAGGGCCCCGCGACGCGCAGCGCGAGGTATTCCCCGTGGCTGAACAGCCGCTCGTGGGTCCGGCGCCACTCGAGGGTGCGCGAGATCACGTACAGCTTGGCGCGGCCGTCCGGCAGGCCATCGAGCAGCGCCCGGGCCCGCATCGCGGTCTCGCTCGCGGGCGAGGCGCCCGAGCTGCGCAGCTCCGCGAGAAGGCGCTGCCGAAGGCCGTAATCGACCGGCCGGCGGTTGTCCGGGTCGACGAGCGAGAAGTCCCACAGCTCGGTGCCCTGATAGATGTCGGGCACGCCGGGCGCGGTGAGCTTGCAGAGCGTCTGCGACAAGGCGGCGAGAAGGCCGCAGCGAGCGATGCGCCGCACGGTTGCGACCAGGTCCGCGAAGAACAGGTTGCCCGCCCGCGGATCGAGAATGCCGCGGATGAAATCCTGCAGCGCGGCCTCGTACGCGGAGTTGACGCTCGACCAGCTCGAGCGGATCTTCGCCTCCCGCGCCGCCTTCACCATGTAGGCTTCGATGCGGCCGCAGTAATCCGCAGGCAGTGCCTCCTCGGAGGCCTCGAGCGGCAGCGTGCCGATGAGCGTCTCGTACAGCAGATACTCGTCGTTGCGCGAGGGCGCCGGCAGTCCGTCCACCTCGCGGCGGCGCGCCCGGTTCATGCGGCTCCAGCGCGCGAGCGCGCCGCGCCACTCCGCCGGCATCTCCGAGAGCGCGTCGATGCGCGCGCGCACGTCCTCCGAGCGCTTCGTGTCGTGCGTGGAGGTCGCGAGCAGCTCGTGCGGCCACTTGCGCGCGCGGTACTGCGCATCGGCGTGGAAGGCTCGCACGCTCGCGCCGAAGCTCTCCGGCTCTCCGCCCACCTCGTTGATCGAGACGAGCCGGTTGAAGCGGTAGAACGCGGTGTCCTCGATGCCCTTGGCCGTGACGGGCGCGGTGAGCTGCTGCAGCTTCATGGTGAAGGCGCGGGCCGCGGCCGCCACGGCGGGCTCGGCGCCGGGGCCCTCCCCGAGGAGGATCCCGCGCACGAAGTCGTACACGGCGGCATCGATCGCCGCGCCGCGCCGCCGCGCCGCGGCGAGAGCCCAGTCGATGTACCGCCGGTCCTCGCTCGAGACGCTCGAGGCGATGTACGTGCGGTACACCGGAAAGCACGCGACGACCTCCGTGAGGGCGGCCTTCAGGCTCTGCAGCGTCAAGTCGCGCGTGCGCCGCGAGGCGCCCGCGATCCGCGCGAGCCGATTGGCGATCACGTTGAGCTCGGCGGCGAGGGAGCTCGCGACGATGAGGCGCTTCGCCTCGTACGCGACGCTCGCCCATTCGAGCGGCTCGCCGATGAACGCGCGATAGATGCGGTCGAGGCGCGATTTGGCCCCGCCGTCGACGAGCAGGCCGTTCACGACGTTCGCGAATCCGTAGCCGGTGGTGCCGTGCACCGGCCAGTCCTCCCGCAGCCGCTCGAACCCCGCCGTGATCTTCTCGACGACGAGATACAGGGGCAGCTCCGCCGCGCCGCTCGGTGTGGGCGGGTCTTTGGCGTCGCGCCACGCGCCCGGTGCGTCCACCCCCGGCGCGCCTGCGGGCGACGCGTCCCCGCGCGATGCGATCGCCGCCGCGCGGCGCTGCAGCCGGCGGAAGTACTCGGCCGGGTCGGAGAGTCCGTCGGGATGGTCGATCCGAAGACCATCGATCTTGCCCTGCGCGAGCAGCTCGAGCACCAGGCCGTGGGTCGCCTCGAACACGGCCTCGTTCTCCATCCTCAGCGCCGCGAGGTCGTTCACGTCGAAGAAACGCCGGTAGTTGATCTCATCCGACGCGACGCGCCAGTACGCGAGCCGGTAGGCCTGCGATTCGAGCAGCGCGTGCAGATCGTCCCAGCTCGCCGCATCGCCGGGCCGGCCGACGAGCGCCTGCGTTGCCGCGTCGACCGCCTCGGCGAGCGCCGCATTCGCTCCGCATAGAGCGGCCAGCCGGCGCTTGAGCACTTCCTTGTCGCGATTGCGCTCCTCGATCGCCGCGGGCGTCGGCGAGCCGCGCTCCGGCAGATGGCCGAACGCGGCGGCGAGACTCGAGACTTCCGCGCGCTCGAGGTCCGTGAGGTCGTCGTGCCGCGCGCTCGCGAGCGCGCGCTCGAGGATCGACGGATAGTCCCGGGGATCGAGCGGGAAGCGGTGCTCGTGATAGAGCACGGCGAGCGAGCCCGTCGTGCGCTCGAAGCGCGGCTCGAGCTCCCCGCGCTCGAGAACGTCGCCGTAGTGGTCGCTCAGGACGGGAACGAGCACCTTGCCCGCGAGCGCCGGATTGACCGGCTGCCAGTCGATGTCGAAGAACGGCGCATAGATCGATGTCTGGCCGTTCTCGAGCACGTCCATCCACCAGACGTTGTCCGCGCCCATGATGCCGACGTGATTGGGAACGAAGTCGAGGATGTGCCCCATGCGATGGGCGCGCAGCGC
>JASHSR010000279.1 GCA_030038645.1 Gammaproteobacteria bacterium | reverse complement strand
GCTCAACGTGTATGGTTACTCGAAGCTCCTGTTCGACAACGTCGTGCGGCGGATGCTCCCGGCCGCCACCTCGCAGGTAGTGGGATTGCGGTACTTCAACGTCTACGGCCCGAGGGAGCAACACAAGGGGCGCATGGCGTCGGTCGCGTTGCACCACTTCGACCAGTACCGGGAGCAGGGCGCGGCGAAGCTCTTCGGAGAGTACGGCGGCTACGGCCCCGGGCAGCAGTCGCGAGATTTCGTGTTCGTCGACGACGTGGTGGCCGTGAACCTATGGTTCCTGCAGTCGCCCGACAAGAGCGGGATCGTCAATGTGGGCACTGGCCGGTCGCAGCCGTTCAACGACGTGGCGCACGCGGTGGTCAATGCCTGCCGCGCGCAGCGTGGGGAAGGGCCGCTGACTCTCGAGCAGCAGGTTGCGCAGGGGCTGGTGCAGTACGTTCCATTCCCGGATGCCCTGGTCGGCAAGTATCAGTGCCACACGCAAGCCGACCTGACGCGGCTTCGGGCGACCGGGTGCGACGTGGAGTTTGCCGATGTCGCGACGGGCGTGCGGCGCTACGTGCAGTGGCTAGCGGATTCGCAAGGTTCCTGACGGACCGGCGTCAATCAGGGGTGTCATACTTTGTCGACGAGATGTCCTGGGTCGTCGACGCCTCGGCACTGAACGAGTCAATTCTTGACGTGGGTGACGAGCAAATAGGTCACCCCGACGAGGAAGGTCATCGTGCCGAAGATGGCCGCGTACAGCTGCACGACGATGTTGCCACGCATCGCTTCGATCTTGGTCTCGAGGCTGCCGCGTACCGCTTCGATCTTGGCCTCGAGGTTGCCGCGTATTGTTTCGATCTTGGTCTCGAGGTTGCCGCGTACCGCTTCGATCTTGGTCTCGAGGTCACCGCGTACCGCTTCGACCTTGGTCTGCAGGCCGCCGCGCAGCTCTTCCATCTTGAGCTCGAGCCCTTGGCGCATTTCGATCATCTCGTGGCGTACGAGACTAACCTCGTCGTGCACCAGCTCAACGTCGTGTTTCGTCGCCAGGGTTTCTGTTGCGCAGCCGATTTCGATTCTCATCGCAGTGACGAACGCTCGAGCTTGCTCGTGAGGGACGTGGGCCTTCTCGAGGATATCGAGCGACTCCGGTTGCATCGCGGCCATGATAGTCCCCCCTGGGTACGAGTCAACGCGCACTGCATTCAGCGGGACCGCAAGGTACCTGATCTCCTGCGTTCTGTGAACGCGGAAAATCTGCCGGGAATGTGGAGTTATTGTGGCATTCGGCTAAGGAGGCAAAGGCAAGCAGACGTCGGCGGTTGCCTGCAGACTCCGACGTCCGTGGGTGTCGAGCGGTAAGCGCTGCGGCCGGCTCTCTTGTGCGGAACATGCGATGAGCGTCCATCGAAAGCGAAGACGGGCGCTCGGGGCCAAGGGCGGTTAGAATTTGCCGGCGACTTCCCGCTTGCGCTTCGAACGATGCATCCCCAACGCCCTCGATTCCTCTCTCGGCCCCTCGGCTTTCGCGAATTCCTGGTCCTCACGGCCGCAATGATGGCCTGCCAGGCGATCGCGGTGGACACGATGCTGCCGGCGCTGCCGACCATCGCGCACGACCTCGGCGTCACAGACCAAAACCATGCGCGGTGGGTCGTCACCACCTACATCGCGGGCGTCGGCATCGGACAGTTGTTCTGGGGGATGCTGTCGGACCGGTTTGGAAGGCGAAGGGTGCTGTTGATCGGGCTGATACTCTACGTCGCGGCAGCCGCAGGAGTAGGTGTGGCAGGCGGCTTCGCCGCTCTGCTTGCGTGGCGCTTCGTACATGGGGTCGCCGCCGCCAGCCTGGTGGTCTCGCGTTCGGTCATTCGGGATCTGTACGGAGGACGGCAGATGGCACGGGTCATGTCGCTGACGTTCATCGTCTTCATCATGGTCCCGATCGTCGCGCCCAGCATCGGTCAGCTCGTATTGTTGGTGGCTCCATGGCGAGCCCTGTTCGATGTGTTCGGCGCGTTTGCCGCCGCCGTCCTGCTGTGGGTGTTCTTTCGTCTGCCCGAGACCCTGCATCCGCAGTATCGCATGACGCTGACGTTGAGCCACGTCGCGCACGCGGCTGGAGAGGTCGTCGGCGACCGTGCATCGCTATGGTATACGCTCTCCGTGGCGCTGATCTTCGGATCCATCATCGGCTACGTCGGCATGATGCCGCAGATCTTCTCGGCCGTGTTCCACCGGCCCGCGCTGATGCCCACCGTGTTCGCGCTGTGCGCGGCGTCGATGGGTGTCGCGTCTTACGTCAACTCGCGGGTCGTGGAGCGTTTCGGCATGCGGATCATCTCCCAGGCAGGCCTGCTCGTGTTCATTGTCACGGCTGGCCTTCACGTGCTGGTCGCCGCGCTGGGGGGCGAGACTCTCTGGACGTTCATCGTCCTTCAGGGTGCGACCATGGGTTGCCTTGGACTCGTCATGGCCAACTTCGGCGCCATGGCGATGGAATCGATGGGAGCGGTTGCGGGCATCGCCGCCTCGCTGCAGGGCTGTGCAGGAACCTGCGGCGGAGCTCTGGTCGCCGCGCTCATGGGGCGCCAGTTCGCGGGCTCGACGATGCCGCTCGCCTTGGGCGCGCTGCTCTGTGGGCTGATATCGCTGGGATTCGTGTTGCTCGCGGAAGGGGGGCGCCTGTTCCGATCCCATCAGCCCGCGGTAAACGAGCCGTCGTTGGCATCGCCCGGAATTCACTGACTGCAGGCGCAGTGCGATCCCGGGGCGCATCGGCTGCTGCTGGGAATTTGCAGCGGCGTGGATGTGACTGCTTCCTCGCGCGTCAGGGCCTAGTACGTGAAGTCCGACGTCGGCTGCCGCCGTCGGACGTCCTTTCTCACGGGCCGGTCAAGAAATAAAACCAAAACTGAACAAACACGTCAGTTTGAAAGCTTCTATTCCGGCGTCGCTCCGATTGAAAATGCCGTGCCTGGCGCTGAAGCGCGTAGAATTCCCTCGGAGTCTCGACAATGCCAGTGGCGATGGAGGAGCGGGTGGACGATCGAGTCACGAGGCTGGAGTCGGACATAGCGCACGTCCGCGCGGATATTGCCGACATTAAGCTCGACGTCCGGGAGCTGCGCACGGCGGTCGGCGTGGTGCAGGCTGACCTCGCCGGCGTGCGGGAGGGCATGGCTCGGCTCGAGTCCGGTCTTCGCGAAGAGATGCACAAAGCTGACGAGAGTTTGCGCGAGGAGATGCACAAAGCCGACGAGAGCCTGCGCCAGGCTATTGTGGGGCTGCGCGAAGAGATGCACGCGTCCATTGCCGCTCTGCGGCAGGAGGCCCGAGACGCGGCAGCCAAACTCGGCGAAGAAATTGTTCGCTCATCTCGTGGTGACCGGACGCGCATTTACCTCTGCGCGGGTGCGATACTGGGCGTGCTGGCGCATGCGCTCAAGTGGATCTAGCGAGCGGCGCTGTAGATCTCTGATGGATTTCATCGCGAGTTGAAACTTCGGACGTCGGCTCCGACGTCGCGGTGTGATACTTGTTCGGTGAGGCATCTTCAGGTAGGGTCTTTGCAACATGCGCGTCACCATTTTCGGATCGGGATACGTGGGACTCGTCACTGGCGCTTGCCTCGCCGAGGCGGGCAACGACGTCGTGTGTGTCGACGTCGGCGCCGGGAAGATTGACCGATTGAACGGCGGCGAGGTGCCGATCCACGAGCCGGGACTCGATGCGCTCATCAAGCGGAACAGGGAAGCGGGTCGCCTGGAATTCACCACCGACGCCGAAAAGGGCGTGGATCATGGGCTCTTCCAGCTGATCGCGGTCGGGACGCCACCGGATGAGGATGGCGCGGCCGATCTGCGGCACGTGCTGGCGGTGGCCCGCACGATCGGTACGCACCTGAGCCGGTACAGCATCGTCGTCACCAAGTCGACGGTGCCCGTGGGCACGGCGGACAAGGTGCGCAGGGAGGTGGACGCCACCCTGCAGTCGCGTCAGGCGACGGTCGAGTTCGACGTGGTCTCAAATCCTGAGTTCCTGAAGGAAGGCGCGGCCATTCAGGACTTCATGAAGCCGGACCGCATCATCATCGGCACGGACAACCCGCGCACGGTCGAGCTCATGCGCATGCTCTACGAGCCGTTCACGCGCAATCACGAGCGTTTCATCGTCATGGACGTGCGCTCCGCGGAGCTCACCAAGTACGCGGCGAACGCGATGCTCGCGACGAAGATCAGCTTCATGAACGAGCTCGCGAACCTCGCCGAGCGGGTGGGGGCGGACATCGAGAAGGTGCGCGTGGGGATCGGCTCGGACCCGCGCATCGGGTACAGCTTCATCTACCCCGGGACGGGATACGGCGGATCGTGCTTTCCGAAAGACGTGAAGGCGCTCATCCGGTCGGCGCGCGAGGTGGGGCATCAGCCGGAGATCCTCGGCGCGGTGGAAACGGTGAATGCTCGCCAGAAGGAGGTGCTCGTGCACAAGATGCGCCGTCACTTCGGAGAGCTGAAGGGCCGGACGCTCGCGCTCTGGGGACTCGCCTTCAAGCCGAACACGGACGACATGCGCGAGGCGCCGGCGCGTACCATCATCGACCTGCTGCTGAAGGCCGGCGCGAGAGTGAGGGCCTACGATCCGGTCGCGCTCGAGGAGGCGTACCGCATCTACGGGACGCGCGGCGCGGAATTCACGTCGTGCCGCAACGCCTATGAGGCGGCGGAAGGCGCGGACGCGCTCGCGATCGCAACCGAGTGGCAGGAGTTCCGCAGCCCGGACTTCGAGCGCCTGAGGCAGCTCTTGAAGCAGCCGCTCATCTTCGACGGACGAAACCTCTACGACCCGGCGGTGCTCGCGCGGTTCGGGTTCACGTACTACGGCGTGGGGCGCGGGAAGTCGGTGGCAGGCGCGTAAAGGGGCTACGGCCCCGCTGCGAAACGCTCACCGACGCCGCCGCCCGTTATGGCGCGAGCAGCTCCATCCGCGGCCCGCCCGCGGCGACGGCAGAGCCAATATTACTCAGCGATTGAGTATTTTTACTCAGTCACTGAGTAAAGTTGACAGGCGGCGGGACCGGCCGCACACTATGGCCCATGGCATTCGTCCGCTCCATCGTGGCAGAATTGGCCACGGCGTGCCGGCACAGATCACCGCTCATCCAGATCATCACCGGCCCTCGCCAGGTCGGAAAAAGCACCGCTGCGGAGCAGCTCGTGCGGAGCCTCCGCTGGCCGCATGTCTGGGGTGCCGCGGACTTGCCGTTGCCGCCAGGCCCCGAGTGGATCGAGACGCAGTGGCAGCTTGCGCGCACGCTCCGACCGGCGGCGGGGCAGAAGGCCCTCTTGGTGCTCGACGAAGTGCAGAAGGTCGCAGGATGGAGCGAGGTGGTCAAACGCCTGTGGGACGAGGAAAGGCGTGCGCGCGGCCCGGTGCTGCCGGTTCTGCTCGGCTCATCGGCGCTGCTCGTGCAGAAGGGCGCCGCCGAGAGTCTCGCCGGCCGGTTTCTCCTTCATCGCTGTCCCCATTGGTCATGGTCCGAGTGTCGCACCGCTTTTCGCTGGAGCCTGTCGCAGTGGCTCTACTTCGGCGGCTATCCTGGCGCTGCGCCCTTCGTGCGGGATGAGGCGGTGTGGAAGCGGTACATCGCCGACTCCCTGATCGAGACGGTGTTGTCGCGCGATGTACTGCAACTGCAGCGGATCGCCAAGCCGGCGTTGCTGCGGCACCTCTTTGCGCTGGCGGCGTCCTATCCGGCCCAGATGCTCTCGTACAACAAGATGCTCGGTCAGTTGCAGGACGCGGGCAACACGACGACACTCGCGAGCTATTTGAGGCTGTTGGAGACGGCGTATCTCGCTTCGGGTCTCGAGCTCTTCTCCAGGGGCCACGTACGTCACCGTGGGAGCAGCCCGAAGCTCGTACTGTGGAACAATGCCCTGGTGAATGCACTTTCCTTGCTGTCCCGAAAGCAAGCCATCGCGGACGGCGGGTGGTGGGGACGGTTGGTCGAGAATGCAGTCGGCGCGCACTTGTTGAACGGCTTGCCGGGGCCGGACTGGAGCGTCACGTATTGGCGCGACGGCGACGCCGAGGTCGATTTCGTCGTGGCGCATGGCTCCGAGGTGTGGGCGCTCGAGGTGAAGAGCGGCCGGCAGGGAAAGGCGCAGGGTGTTGCAGAGTTTCGCCGCCGGTATCCCAAGGCGAAAGTGTGGGTGCTGGGAGCAGGGGGCGTGAAACTCGACGATTTCTTCGAGCGCCCGGCACAGGAATGGTTCGCCCAGGGATAGGTGCGCGCGAGTACGCGAGCGCTCGCGCTTCGGCTGTCACGGCGCGAGCAGCTCCATCTGCGGCCCGCCCGCCGCCCGGTGCCCTCCGTGCGCTCGCTCGAGCGCGAGCAGCTTGCGCTTGATCTCGAGACCGCCTCCGAACCCCGTGAGCGAGCCGTCCGCGCCGATCACGCGATGGCAGGGCACGACGATGGGGAGGGGATTCGCGCCGTTCGCGAGTCCCACGGCACGGGAGGCCTGCGGGTTGCCGATCCGGCGCGCGAGCTCGCCGTAGGAGATCGTCTCCCCGTACGGAATCCGCGTGAGCGCCTGCCAGACGGCGTGCTGGAACGGGGTGCCCTCCGGGGCAAGAGGCAGGTCGAACTCGCGACGCCGGCCGGCGAAGTACTCCTCGAGCTGGGCCATGACGGCTCGAAAGGGCTTCGCGTCCGCGACCCAGCCCGGCTCCGCGCGCCGCGCGTGGCGTTCGCCCTCAGGCATGCGGGGTCCGCCTGGGCGTGCGCGGGACCCGGCCTGGAAGTGGATGAGCTTGAGGCCTCTGCCATCACCTGCGAGCAGAAGCGGCCCGACGGGTGACTCCATCTCATGCCAAGTCATCATGTCTGCGCATCCTCCGCTCATTTCGCGTCCCCCGTTCCATTGCCCGCTCGGCGGCCGCCCGCCACAGATGCATCACCGCATAGCTGCGCCAGGGCCGCCAGGCCTCGGCACGCTGCCCGAGCGCCCGCGGGGTCAGGGACGGGCCCCCGCTCGCCGCCATGCGCCTGAGGACGATATCCGCGGCCGGAAACGCATCCGGCTCGCCGAGCGCGCGCATCGCGATGTACTGCGCGGTCCAGGCGCCGATCCCGGGCAAGGACTCGAGCGCTGCGATCACCCCCTCGGCCGGGGCGCTGAAGTCGAGCCGGCCCTCGACGACGGCCCGCGCGAGCGCCTGGATCGCCGCGATGCGAGCGCCGGTGATCCCGATTCCGCCGAGGTCGGCCTGAGCGAGCGCATGCGGCGAGGGAAACAGGTGCGTGAGACCTTCGCCGCCGCCCGGGAGCTCACCTGGACGGTGACCCGCCCCTGAGGCAATGCGGCGGCCCGCCCGCGCTACGAGGCGCGCGGCGAGCGTGCGTCCCGCCGCGACGCTCACCTGTTGACCGAGCACGGCGCGCACGGCGCACTCGAACGGGTCCCAGACGCCGGGTATGCGAAGCCCCGGCCGGCGCCGGACGAGCGGGCCGAGGACCGGATCGCTCCTGAACGCCCGCGTGGTGAGCTCCGGGTCGGCCGCCAAATCGAATGCGCGGCGCGCGGCGACGGAGAGCGCGAACAGCGCGGCCGGCGGGGCGCCTCGCACGCTCAGCTCGAGCTCGTTGCGGCTCGGCAGTGGGCGCACGCGGACGGTGGCCTCAGCGTTGGGTAGCGCGAGGGTCCGCGCATAGCCGAGATCATCCACCCGCTCGACGCCCGCAATGGCGCGGGCCGCGAGAAAGCCGCTCACGAAGGTCCAGTCGTAGGGCGGGCGATAGGCGAGCCGCAGTAGGACGTTCTCGCCGGCCGTGCTCTCGGCGTCCTGGACACCCCAACGACCACACGTAGCGTGCCCCGTGCTTCCGCTCTCCTTCCGAATCTCACGCGGCGCGCGCGTATACGTCCTAAGGAACGCGTCGTTGAAGCGGCGCAGGCTGCCAAAGCCGGCCGCCAGGGCAATGTCCATCATCGAGAGCCGCGTCTCATCGAGCAGGCGCTTGGCGAACTGGAGCCTGCGGGTCTCGGCCACCGCGAGCGGGGATGCGCCGACGTGTCGTACGAAGAGCCGGCGCAGGTGCCGAGGGCCGATGCCGACTCGAGCGGAGAATTCCTCGACCGAGGATTCATCGAGCGCGCCGTCTTGGATGAGGCGCAGCGCGCGCCGCACGACCGCCGATGTGCCGAGCCATGCGGGTGTGCCAGGCGCCGCCTCGGGGCGGCAGCGCAGGCAGGGCCGGAAGCCGGCTTCGGCCGCTGCGGCCGCGGTCGGGAAGTAGCGGATGTTCACGCTCTTGGCGCTCGGCGCAGGGCACACCGGGCGGCAATAGATACCGGTGCTCGTGACGGCGACGAAGAACCGGCCGTCGAAGCGCGGATCGCGGCTGATGCGCGCCCGCTCGAGGACTCGGCGGTCGAGGACCCAATGGTCGCGGGCTCGGCGCTCGAGGGCGGGGAGCGGGCGGTCGAGGCGGTCGGCTTCCTGCATGCCGAGACGATACCCCGTAGTGCAGCGCGCAACTAGCCGTTTTCGGACGTCGTTCCGATCCGGACCGGAACGAGCATGGCATACTGATTGTCATGCTCACACCCGTCATCCTCTCCGGCGGAGCCGGCACGCGGCTCTGGCCGCTCTCGCGCGAGCTGTACCCGAAGCAGCTGCTCGCGCTCATCGGGGAGCGCACGATGCTTCAGCAGACCCTCGTGCGTCTCGAGGGGCTCGGCGCCTCCGCGCCGGTGGTCGTGTGCAACGAGGCGCATCGCTTCCTGGTCGCGGAGCAGCTGAGGCAGCTCGGCATCGAGCCGCGCGCGACGCTCCTCGAGCCTTTTGGGCGCAACACGGCGCCCGCCATTGCGCTCGCGGCCCACGCGGCGCTCAAGGCCGCCTCGGCCGACGGGGACGGGGTGGATCCCGTGCTGCTCGTCCTGCCGGCGGATCACGTGATTCGCGACGTGCCGGCGTTTCACGCGGCGGTGCGCGTTGCAGTCGGCGCCGCCGAGCAGGGGCAGCTCGTCACGTTCGGCATCGTCCCGACCGTGCCCGAGACGGGGTATGGCTATATCCAGCGCGGTGCCGCCGCCGGCGCGGCATTCCGGATCGAGCGGTTCGTCGAGAAGCCGCCGGCGGAGCGGGCTCGGCAGTTCCTCGCCTCGGGGGACCATTACTGGAACAGCGGCATGTTCATGTTCCGCGCGCTCCGCTATTTGCAGGAGCTCGAGCGCCTCGCTCCGCAGATCGCGAAGACCTGCGAGACCGCCTTTCGCGCCGCGAAGGCGGATCTCGACTTCACGCGCATCGATGCCAAAGCGTTCGATCCGTGTCCTGCGGACTCGATCGACTACGCGGTGATGGAGAAGACCTCCGATGCGGTCGTCGTGCCGCTCGATGCGGGATGGAGCGACGTGGGCTCCTGGGCCTCGCTGCACGAGGCGAGCGAGGCGGACGGGCACGGCAACGTCGCGCGGGGCGATGTGATCTGCGAGGACTCCGAGGGCTGCTATCTCTACTCGGAGAGCCGCCTGGTCTCGGCGGTGGGCCTCAAGGATCACGTCGTCGTCGAGACCAAGGATGCCGTGCTCGTTGCGCCGAAGGACCGCGTCCAGGACGTGAAGAAGCTCGTCCATCGCTTGAAGCAGCAGGGCCGGTACGAGCACTCGCTGCACCGGGAGGTGTTCCGGCCCTGGGGGAGCTACGACAGCATCGAGAGCGGGCCGCGCTTCCAGGTCAAGCGGTTGAAGGTGAAGCCAGGGGCGACGCTCTCCCTGCAGCTGCATCACCATCGCGCCGAGCACTGGATCGTCGTCACGGGCACGGCTCGCATCACGCGGGGCGAGGAGGTTTTCCTGCTCGAGGAGAACCAGTCCACGTACATTCCGATCGGCGTGAAGCACCGGATCGAGAATCCGGGCAAGATCCCGCTGCACATCATCGAGGTGCAGTCGGGCTCCTACCTCGGTGAGGACGACATCGTGCGGTTCGAGGACCGCTACGGGCGAGAAGGCACGACGAAGTAGCGTTGCCCCCCGGGTCCGATACACTTCCAGCGTCCGGATCCCGCGCCCGTCCCGAGGAGCCCTGCATGCCGAAGCTCACGTCGTTCAAGGCCTACGACATCCGGGGCCGCGTGCCCGACGAGATCGACGACCAGCTCGCTTACGACATCGGCCGCGCCTACGCTGCCTTCGTCAAGCCGAAGAGCGTCGCGGTCGCCTACGACATCCGCCTCTCGAGCCCCCGGCTCGCCGCGGCGCTCAAGCGCGGCCTCACGCAGTCCGGCGTGGACGTGCTCGACATTGGCCTGTGGGGCACGGAAGGTATCTACTTCGCCACCTCGGCCGAGAAGCTGGGCGGTGGCATCATGGTCACGGCGAGCCACAACCCGCCCGACTACAACGGCATGAAGCTCGTGCGGGCCGAGTCGCGGCCGATCAGCGCCGATACGGGACTGCAGGAGATCCGCGCGCTCATCGAGGCGGGGAAGCTCCCAGGGCCTGCTGCCCAGCCGGGCACGGATCGACCGCTCGACGTTCGCAGCAAGTACATCGAGCACCTCTTGAGCTACGTGGACCGCGGCAAGCTCGAGAAGCTCAAGGTGGTCGTGAACGCGGGCAACGGCGGCGCGGGGCTCATCCTCGATCAGCTCGAGCCCCACCTCCCGTTCGAGCTCGTGAAGATCCATCACCGCCCGGATGGCCATTTCCCGAACGGGGTGCCGAACCCGATGCTCGAGGAGAACCGGGCGACGACGAGCGAGGCGGTGCGCCGCTCCGGCGCCCACTTGGGTCTCGCGTGGGATGGGGATTACGACCGGTGCTTCTTCTTCGATGAGCAGGGGCAGTTCATCGAGGGGTACTATCTCGTCGGGCTGCTCGCCGAAGTGTTCCTGCGGCGTGAGCGCGGCGCGCGCATCGTCCACGACCCGCGCCTCACCTGGAACACCATCGACATCGTGCGCCACCTCGGCGGGCAGCCGGTGCTCTGCAAGTCGGGGCATGCCTTCATCAAACAGAAGATGCGGGAGGTCGATGCCGCTTACGGCGGGGAGATGAGCGCCCACCACTACTTCCGCAACTTCTACTACTGCGACAGCGGGATGATCCCATGGCTGCTCGTCCTGCAGGTGATGAGCGAGCGCGGGGCGCCGCTTTCGGCCCTGGTCGGCGAGCGTATGCGGCTCTATCCGGCGAGCGGGGAGATCAACCTGCATCTCGGGGACGCGGGCGCCGCGCTCGCGCGGACGCGAGAGCGGTACGGGCCCGGCGCGCTCTCGATCGATCTCACCGACGGGCTCTCGATCGAGCACGCCGATTGGCGCTTCAATCTGCGGGCCTCCAACACCGAGCCGCTGGTGCGCCTCAACGTCGAGTCCCGGGGCAACGAGGCGCTCATGCGGGAGAAGACCGACGAGCTCCTGCGGTTTCTGAGGAGCTGAGATCGCGGCGGCGCCTGCCTGCGGATACGACCGCTTGCCTGCGGGCACGGGGCTTGCTTTGTCGGCCCCGCTCGAAGGCCGAGCGACGAGAGTCGCGTCTCTTGGAACTCAACACCGTGGGAGCGCAAAGCTCGGGCGTGGGGAAGCCGTTCAGGGTCCTGATCGCGGAGAATCACGCCGATCTCAGCGACTCCCTGGCGCAGATCATCGACTCGGAGCCGGACATGCGCTGCGTGGGGCAGGTCGCATCGGCCGCCGCCGTGCTGCCCGCCGTGCAAGGCTCCGGCGCCAACGTCCTGGTGCTCGACCTCGGGCTGCAGGGGGGCAGCGGCTTCGAGCTCATCGAGGGGCTCGCCTCGAGCGTGCCGGAGCTGCGCATCGTCGTCTTCAGCGGCCTCTGCAACGACGTGCTCATCCGGGAGATCCTGAACCGGGGCGCGGCGGCGTTCGTCACCAAGGGCTGCGACCCGAACGTGCTGCTCGAGGAGCTGCGGCGGAGCGCGTAGTGGGACCGGTCAGCCTCCGACGACCTCCGGTGGGTTGAAGGTGCCCTCGCTGGAGGCTTCGTTGGTCAGGACCGCGACGCCGCCGCCATCCGCGATGGCGATGTCGAGAAGCGTGTTGTTGCCGAGCTCGCCTAGGGCGACGGCCACGGGGTTGCCGAGCCCCTCATAGATGGCTGGCGCCTGGAAAGTACCCGGTGCCGAGGGGGTATTGAGCAGCACATTGATGCTGCCCGTTCCCTCAGGCTCGCTGCTCACAACGACGAGATCCGGCAGGCCGTCGCCATTCACGTCGCCCACGGCGACGGCCATGGCGGTGTAGCTGGAGTACGACGCAGGCGCTGCGAAAGTGGGCTGGGCGCCGGGGCTCGCGGGCGTGTTCTGCAGCAGCACGTACACCCCGGAGATACCGACTCCGGTCGCATCCGCCTCCTCGCACGTGACGATGATGTCCGGCAGGCCGTCGCCGTTCACGTCCGCAATCGCGACCCGATGCAGCAGGCCGGGCGTCGAGATATCGACGCGCGGCAGGAAGCTGCCCGGGTTCGAGGGATCGTGGAAGAAGATCGAGACCGTGCCGTAATCACCGCTCCCGTCGTAGTTGAAGTAGCTTGCGATCACGACGTCGGCCGGCGCGCTGGTGTCGCCGCTCAAATTGGCGCACGCGATGCCGTAGACCGAATTGGGATAGGCCGGTGAGGTGCTCTCGGTCGGTGCGGAGCCGATGAGGCTTGCGCCCTGGAATGTGCCGGGACTCGATGCGCTCTGAAGCAGCACGCTCACCCCGCCGCCGACGGAGGAAAGAATTCCTTCGATGGTCTGCTCGAGGACGTAGCCGACCACGATGTCCGGGTTTCCGTCTCCATTCACGTCACAGATCGCCACATCCTCCGGCGAGAACGTGCCGCTCGAGCCGGCCGGGGCCACCGGCAGATTGACGGCGGTCTGATAGCTCGCCGCGCCGGCGCTGCTCTGGAGCAGGACTGAGACGCTGCTGTCGTTGACGTTGGCGACGGCGAGGTCGACCATGCCCGCCCTGAGGGGGCCGGCCGCCATGGCGGATGGGTTGCCCTGCGTTGCGAAGTGCAGCGAGGACTGGAACGTGCCGGGACTGTTCGGATTTTGCAGGACGACGGCGACGTATCCCGGCTTCTCCTGCGTGGTGAGCTGGTCGATCTGCGCCTGCGCGACGGCGATTCCCGGGTGACCGCTGCCCGTGAAGTCGGCGGTGACCACGGCGGCGGGGGCGTTGTATGCGTAGAAGTTGTCTCCGCCGCATCCGGCGAGGCCGGCGGCCCCGGCGAGCGCGGCGCACACTGTAATCAATCGTATAGTGGAGCGCCGGTCGAGCGTAGTGCGCATGAAGACCCCTGCTTTCGTGGAAATTCAGATCTGTAACGCGGCGCCGATGAACGAGTTGACCCGGCGCGCGGTGGGATACGGCCGTATCGCTCGGATGAGCGTACTAGGCGGCACCCAAGGCTGCAATCCCCGCGCGGGCGATGTCGGCGTCGTCGGATGACTTGACTCCCGATACGCCGACCGCCCCGATGATGTGTCCGTCGGCGGTGATCGGGACTCCGCCCTCGAGCATGCCCTCGAGCGGCGCAGTCACGAACGCCGTGCGGCCCTGGTTGATCGAGTCCTCGAACGCCTTCGACTCGCGCCGGCCCAGGACAGCGGCGGTCGCCTTCGCGACGGCCATGCGGGCCGTGAGCGGCGCGGCTCCATCGGCGCGCTCCAGCATGAGCAGATGTCCTCCGTCGTCGCAGACGCAAATGGTGACGGCCCACTTGCGCGACTGCGCGTGTGCCATCGCGGCGGCGGTGATTCTGTGGGCGTCTTCGAGGCAGAGATAGGGTTTGCTCTTCATGGGTCGATTCCAGCGTCGATGCCGGCATCGTACAGCGAGCGCCCGTCCTCGATCCACCGACGCGAAGTGCGGCGTCCGAGCAACACCGCATCGGAGTGGCGCAGCGTCCGGGGTGACTCCGTGCCGTTCGCGCGCGAGTGGCGCAGCGTCCGGGCGGCCCCCTGCCGCTCGCACGGTATGCCACAGGACCGGGCGTCAGTCTCGTAGGAAGCCGTTGAGCTCCGGCGTGGTCACGAGGTGGTCGATGTAGGCAAAAGTGCCGCTCTCTCGCACCTCGCGGGCGGCGACGAGCAGGCCGGTGACGGCGGCTCGATAGAGAGAGGTGGCGAGACTCACCCGTTTGACTCCGGCCGCGGCGAGCTCCGCCACGGGGAAGGTCTTCCCCGGGATGCCGGCCATGAAATTGACGGGCTTCGAGACGGCCGAGCACACGGCGCGAACGGCGGCGAGGTCCGGGAGAGCGGGCGCGAACAGCACGTCCGCGCCGGCTCGCTCGTAGGCCTGCAATCGGCGGATCGTATCGTCGAGGTCCGGACGGCCGCGCAGAAAGCTCTCGCTTCGCGCCGTGAGCAAGAAGGGGAAGGGGAGGGCTCGCGCCGCCTCGACGGCGGCGGCGACCCGCTCGGTCGCGAGGCCGAGATCGTAGAGTGGCTTCGCGCGGTCGCCGGTCGCATCCTCGATCGAGCCTCCGACGAGACCTACGCCGGCGGCGAGCCGGATGGTCTCGGCGACGGTCTCCGGCGCATCGCCGAAGCCCTTCTCGAGGTCGGCCGATACCGGCAGGCTCGTCGCACCGACGATCACCCGGGAGTGCGCGAGCGCTTCCTCGCGCGTGATCTGCCCGTCGAGCCGGCCCAACGTCGCCGCCGCAGCGCCGCTCGATGTCGCGAGCGCCTGGAATCCGAGCTTCGCGAGCATGCGGGCCGATCCTCCGTCCCAGGCGTTCGCGATGACGAACGCGGCCGGCCCCTGATGCAGGGCGCGGAACTGCTCGGCTTTCTCATGCTGCGTCGTGGTCATTTGGACGTTCCGCTCACCGGCCGCCATGTCGTGAGTGTGCAAGATGCCGCGTCAAGAAGTAAATCACCTGTACCATCTGCACGATGCGGAGGGGTCACCGGGGAGATCCAACGATGGCTGACGTACGACGCGCGGGATTGATGCGTGTGCCGAGGGCGCTCGTCGGTACGGCGCTGCTCGGCTGCCTGATCCTTAGCGGCTGCGCCGTCCAGCCGAGAGTCTGTCCGCCCGCGGCACTCGTGCCTGCCGTGCCGCATGCGCAGTACGAGCCCGCCCGGTGGTCCGATCTGCCGGGCTGGAGCGCCGATGAGATGAAAGACGCGTGGCCCGCGTTTCTCGAGTCCTGCGATGTCCTCGCTCAGCGCGCCGAGTGGGCGATGCCATGCGATGCGGCCCGAGCTGCCCATCCTGTGACTTCGCAGGACGTGCGCACGTTCTTCGAGCGCTACTTCGCGCCCTACGGCATCGTCGAGCAAGCGGGGATGCGCGAGGATCGGTACGGATTGATCACCGGCTATTTCGAGCCCTTGCTGCACGGCGCCCGCGCGCCCTCCGCCGAGTTCGATACGCCTCTGTACTCTCCGCCGCCCGATCTGCTCACCGTCGATCTCTCCTCGGTGTACCCCGAGCTCAAGGGCAAGCGCATTCGGGCGCGGCTCGAGGGCAACAAGGTCGTGCCGTACTACAGTCGCGCGGATCTCGATCGCGATCCCTCTCTCAAAGGACACGAGATCGTCTGGGTCGACGATCCGCTCGCTGCGCTCTTCCTCGAGATCCAGGGTTCCGGACGCGTCGAGCTGCCGAACGGCGAGACCATCCGTCTGCACTACGCCGATGAAAACGGCTATCCCTACCGCTCGATCGGCCGCTACCTCGTCGGCCACGGCGAGCTGAAGCCGGATGAGGCGACGATGCTCGGCATCCGCCTGTGGGCGCGCTCGCACCCGAGCCGCGTGCCGGCGCTCCTCGATGCGGACCCGAGCGTGGTGTTCTTTCGCGAGGAGCCGCTCGGGGATCCCTCGCTCGGGCCGAATGGCTCGCTCGGTGTGCCCCTCACGCCGGGGCGGTCGATTGCTGTCGATCCCGCGTTCGTGCCGCTCGGCGCGCCCGTCTTTCTCGCGACCACGTTTCCGGACTCGGCCGCGACGCTGCAAAGGCTCGTCGTGGCGCAGGACACCGGAGGCGCCATTCGCGGCCCCGTACGCGCGGACCTGTTCTGGGGAACGGGAGCGGAAGCTGCGGGCGAGGCCGGCGAGATGCGGCAGTCCGGACGCCTATGGCTCGTTTGGCCGAAAGGAGTGCCCTTGCCCATGAGGTGACCGGCGTTGCCTGCGACGGTCGTTGCGACTCAAACGAGGCGACCCGCGCGGCTCAAGCGCCGGAGGGCGCAGGGCGGCGCGGGACAAGCAGCTTCGAGACGCAGACCTGCACGACGTCGCCATGCTGATTGCACGTCTCGGTACGCATCGTGACGCGGCCGCGGTCGGGGCGGGAGCGGGAGGCCACCGCGGCGAGCACCTCGCCGCGCACGCTGAGCGTGTCGCCGGGCCTCACGGGCTTGAGCCAGTCGAGCTCGGCGCCGAGCCCGAGGCTGCCGCCGGCGAGCGGCGGTCCGCCTTCCAAGATGAGTCGCATCGTGAGCGCCGCGGTGTGCCAGCCGCTCGCGACGAGGCCGCCGAACACGGTCGAGCGTCCGGCCGCGGCATCGAGGTGAAAGGGTTGCGGATCGAACTCGGTCGCGAAGGCCTTGATCTGCTCCGCGTCCACCGTGCAGGTGCGATCTCCGGTGAAGCGTTGGCCGACCTGAAGGTCCTCGAAGTACAGGCGTTGCCCTGCGCCGTCACGGCTCGTCATGCGTTTGTTCCTACAAAGGTGTGTCTCGGTGGTCCGTCTCGGGGTCCCTCTCCGTAGTCCATCTCGGGGTCCCCGGCCTCTGCCTACCACCACAGGAGCGCACCGCGCGGGCTCTTGGTGAGCGCCACGGAGACGATGTATCCGAAGACTCCGATCGCGGCGACCCACGCCGCGAGTCTCACGGCCCTGGGCCGCGGCGTCTGTCCGACTCGCGAAGGATGCAGCGCCACGACGCCGAGCGCAATGTAAACGACGAGTCCGATGATCTTCGCCCGCAGCCACGGTGCGGCCCAGGGTGGCAGCCGAATGATCCAGAGCATGCCGAGCGCGGAGAGCAGGAGCACCGTATCGACCGCGTGCGGCACCGTGCGCGCCAGGCGGTGACGCACCCACGATGCGCCCTGCAGGACGCCGAGACCGCGAGCCGTGAAGCCGCAGATCGACAGCGCGACGGCGCTCACGTGAATCATCTTGAGTGTCGTGTAGCTCATCGGCTTTTGCCGAAGACCTGCACGCGCTGCCCGGCCATCCTCGAAGGTTCCTATGTCGCCTGCGGCGAGTCAACCCACAGCGCGCGAGCACAATGTCGTTCAGGCGCGAGATGGGAATGCCTGGCCGCTCGGCAAGCGCGCTGACGCTCATATCGAGCGGCCTGAGATAATCTTCGCGCAGAATCTCGGCGGGGCGCACGGGCTGCTTGCGTCGGCTCAAGCCTTCAATATTGGACAGCGGTGATCGTTGCTGTAAAGCAACGATAAAAGGATTGCAAGACAAAATCCTCGGGGCGTATAGTTGATACAGATAAGATTTGGCGGATCGCCAGCGCGATAAGGTGAACGCGCGAAGATAAAAGGGAAGGGGGGCAAAGATGGCCGGGCCTTATCGCCGTGTGCGTCACATCGCAGTCAGGTGGTCGTATCCGCTCGCGCTGGGGACCGTAGGGGCGGTCCTCGTGGGATGTGCCAACACGCCGCCCGTAACCTACCGCTATTACCCCGCACGGGCCGCAAGCACGTTCACAATCACGCAAACAGTGGACTGCAGCGCAGACCAGACGAAGGTTACTACCGTTAACACGCCGCAGGTCACGACAGCCTACACGGCGGATTTCAGCGCGATGCCGTACACACTGTCGATCAAGGCACTCGATGGAGCCTTCTCGGACTCCGACATCGCGCTCAAGTTAACAGACGACGGGCGATTGCAGAGCATCAATCAGTCGACGACCGGGGAAGGTGAGACGATTCTGAAATCGGCTGTTACTTTCGCTACTGCCGCGGCCGCGATTGGGGGAGGCGCGCCGCCGGCGCCCGGAGCGGTCCCATCAGCCCTGCCTGAGTGCACCGTCATCAAGAGCGTTGGCGGTGGAAAGCCCGTAACCCTTATCTATACGCTCGTCGTCGATTGGAATCAAACACAATATCCCAATCTCGTTTTCCTGGCGAGTCAGGACGGCGTTAGCAAGGCGAACGACCAAGGACTCTTCGACTCACTCAAGGGACAGCTGCCGACGCTATCTGTGAACATCCACGCTGCCTCGGCGTTGGCGAGCGCCGCATACTACCCTCCGAGTTCATCGGACGGCGGCGTAGTGCTTCTAACGTTGCAGAAGGTTGCTTCCGTGCAGGTGGATTTCCTCGTCCAAGGCCAGTCTATCGCAACGAGCTACATCCTGGTGCCGCAGCAGGCCACGTACCAGCTGCCTATTCCAAAGGCTGCAATGTTTGGCAAGCAGAACTTCTCGCTTTCCGTGGGAGATTCCGGCGCGATCACCTCGATCGAGTACGGAAAGAATACGGGTGCGGGGAGCGCAGTGGATGTACTTGGGGCGGCCGCTACGGCCGCGGCGCCCGAGACGACGGCAGCAAAGGCAGCAGACGTCCAGGCGCAGGCCGATCTCATTGCACAGCAACAGCGTCTTGCGCGCTGTCAGGCTCAGCCGGCTCAGTGCCAATAGAGAAGCGAATGCCGGCAACATCCATTCTTGGCTCGTTCGTAGACGTCGCGGGCACGAGTGCGACTGCTGCCGCCCCAGCTGCGGACCAGGCGAAAGTGCTGACGTTCCAGATGCAGACCCAAGACCAGAGCGAATGGTGCTGGGCTGCCGTCGGAGCGAGTGTATGTAGTTATTACGCAGCACGCGGCAATGGCGACAACGAGCGCCAGTGCGATATCGCCACTCGGTTTCTCGGGATGAACTGCTGTGTCACGCCGTGGCCGCCGGGTTCCAACCAAACCTTCACGCTGGAGACACCCCTGCAAGTGCTTGGCCACCTGTCATCTACGATCGAGGGTCCGCTCGACATGGACGCGATCGTTCGGGAGATCGACGGTGGCAGACCGATCTGCTGCCACATTGACTGGGGTGACGGGGAGGGTCACTTCGTCGCCATCGTCGGCTACGATGCCGTTCATAACGACGTGATTGCGCGCGATCCGCTCGGAACGAGCGTCAACGGAGTTCTGCCCTTCAAGAACGGAAGCACGTTCCACGGCGGCAGCTGGACGGAAACCTACCTTACGCAATAGAGCACGCCGTGGCGCATTACACGCGACAGAAGCCGCCTCGAGGACGTGGAATTCTGCACCGTGCACTGAAGCGTCGGCTCCGAAGAGGAGGGGCGGTTGCAGGTAGCGATAAGCCCGCCAAAATAGCAGAGCCCTTACCTGTCTATCGACTGACGCGCGATGGCGCGAAGCGTGCAAAGCCATTGACACGCGCGAGAAGAGTCGGTTGGCGCTATCCTCTGCTGCTCGGAAAGACGGCGTGCCTTGCGTATCTGCGCGAGGCTCGCGGTAGCCTGAGGTTCGCTGGAGTCACGGAGGGATTACTGCCCCGGCGCCTATTCGAGGCGGTGCCGATCGCGGAACGCGAGCTCGGCACGATCGACAGAGGTTTTCAGCCGCGGTTTCTGGAAATTCCCTCGCTCCGATTTTATGCGCTCTGGCTTCATGCGCGCGCAGGAGAGAGCCGGGTCGTTGCACTCCTCGCGCCGGAGGCCGTCAGCTCTGATCTGAGGACGGAAAGGCAGTTCGCGCGCGACATCAAGGCACTCTTGTCACGGCGCCGTGCGAAGCTCGCCTCGCCTGTTCCAGGCCGCACCCAGTAACCTGACTGAGTGGCGTACGT
>JASHSR010000278.1 GCA_030038645.1 Gammaproteobacteria bacterium | reverse complement strand
AACCCTGACGCAGGTCGATGCAGCGGGCGTGGTTCTGGAGGTGGACGGGCAGCCGGTTGTTGTGCCGTTCAGCGAGATTGCGAAGACGCGGCTGGCTCCGCTGTGACGGGCCTTCCGGTCGCCAAGAGGTAAGGAGTACGAGATGAACAAAGACATTCTGATGGTGGTCGACGCCGTCTCCAACGAGAAAGGCGTGGACAAGGAGGTCATCTTCGAGGCGCTGGAAGCAGCCCTTGCCTCCGCCACCCGCAAGAAACACGGCGAGGAATGGGACGTGCGCGTCGCCATCGACCGCAAGAGCGGCGATTACGAGACGTTCCGCCGCTGGAAGGTGTTCGCGGACGACTCGACCGAGCTCGAGGCTCCGGAGCGGGAGCTGCGCCTCGATGATGCGCGCGACCTCGATCCCAAGGTCGAGCCCGGCGGCTTCGTCGAGCAGCCGATGGAGTCCGTCGCGTTCGGGCGCATCGCCGCGCAGCAGGCGAAGCAGGTCATCGTGCAGAAGGTGCGCGAGGCCGAGCGCGCCCAGGTGGTGGATGCGTACAAGGACCGCGTCGGCCAGCTCGTGAGCGGCGTCGTCAAGCGCGTCGACCGCAACGGCATCTACGTCGATCTCGGCAGCAACGCGGAAGGCTTCGTGCCGCGCACCGACATGATCCCGCGCGAGCAGGTCAAGCCCCAGGACCGCATCAAGGCCTATCTGAAGGAGGTGCGCTCGGAGCCGCGCGGCCCGCAGCTGTTCCTCACGCGTACCGCGCCCGAGTTCCTGATCGAGCTGTTCAAGCTCGAGGTGCCGGAGGTCGGACAGGGGCTGATCCAGATTCTCGGCGCCGCGCGCGACCCCGGTGTGCGCGCCAAGATCGCGGTGCGCAGCAACGATCCGCGCATCGATCCGGTCGGCGCCTGTGTCGGCATGCGGGGCTCGCGCGTGCAGGCGGTCTCGAACGAGATCGCCGGCGAGCGCGTCGACATCATTCCCTTCGACGACAATCCCGCGCAGTTCGTCATCAACGCCATGTCTCCGGCGGAGGTGATGTCGATCGTCGTCGATGAGGACTCCCACAGCATCGACATCGCGGTCGCGGAGGAGAAGCTCTCGCAGGCGATCGGCCGCGGCGGCCAGAACATCCGCCTCGCGAGCCAGCTCACCGGGTGGGATCTCAACGTGATGAACGAGACGGACGCCGAGGCGAAGAGCGAGACCGAGGCGCGCGAGCTGGTGCAGACCTTCATGAAGCAGCTCGACGTGGACGAGGACGTGGCGACGATCCTGGTGCAGGAGGGCTTCTCGACGGTCGAGGAGGTCGCTTACGTGCCGCAGGCCGAGCTCATGGCGATCGAGGAGTTCGACGAGGAGATGGTGAAGGAGCTGCGCAACCGCGCGCGCGACGTGCTGCTCACGCAGGCCATCGCGAGCGAGGAGAATCTCGACCAGTCGATGCCGGCGGACGATCTGCTGCTGCTCGAGGGAATGAGCCCCGACCTCGCCCTCGCCCTCGCGCGGCGCGGCGTGCGCACGCGCGAGGACCTCGCGGAGCAGTCGGTCGATGATCTCGCGGACATCGAGGGCCTCGCTCAGGAGGAGGCGGGCCGCCTGATCATGAAGGCTCGCGCCCACTGGTTCGAAGCCGGCCACTGAGGCCGTGGCGAGGTAGCTCATGGCCGATGTAACAGTCTCCCAGTTTGCCCAGGTCCTCAAGGTGCCGGTGGACCGGCTGCTCGTGCAGCTCGATCAGGCCGGGATCAAGGTGGCGGGGCCCGAGGACCGCATCAGCGATGAGGCGAAGCTCGAGCTCTTGACGCATCTGCGCCGCAGCCACGGCAGCGGCGAGGACGGCGGCTCGCCCCGCAAGATCACGTTGCGCCGCAAGACGCAGAGCGAGCTCAAGCTCGCGAGCCCCCAGGGCCGGGCGCGGACCGTGAACGTGGAGGTCCGCAGCACCCGCAAGTACATCAAGCGCGACGTGCTCGAGGAGCAGGCGCGCCAGCACCAGGAGGATCTCGATCCGAAGCGGCGCGAGGCCGAGGAGGCCGTGCGGCTCGAGACGGAGCGGCTCGAGGCGGAGCGGCGCGAGCGCGAGCGCATCGAGGCGGAGAACCGCCGCCGGATCGAGGAGGAGCAGTCCCGCAAGCGCGCGCAGGAGGACGCCCGCAGGCTCGCGGAGCAGCAGGCCCGCGAGGAGGCGGAGCGGCGCGAGCGCGATCAGCAGCGGCGCTCGGCGAGCGAGCAGCAGGCGCGCGAGCGCCCCGCGCCGCTCGAGGAGGAGCCGCCGGCGGAGGAGGTCGAGGACAAGCAGCCGACGCGCTACGGGCGCGAGGAGCTGCACGTCGCGACCGATGTCAGCTCGCGCTTCAAGAAGAAGAAGCGCGCGAAGAGCCGACCCATGCCGGCGAGCGGCGATGCGCGGCATGCCTTCGAGATGCCGACGATGCCGGTCAAGCGCGAGGTCTCGATCGGCGAGACGATCACGGTCGCGGAGCTCGCGCAGAAGATGGCGATCAAGGCGACCGAGGTGATCAAGGTGCTGATGAACATGGGCACCATGGCGACGATCAACCAGCCGATCGACCAGGACACGGCCGTGCTGGTCGCGGAGGAGCTCGGCCACACGGCGAAGGTGCAGAAGGAAGACCAGATCGAGGCCGATCTGCAGGGCGTCGCGGCCGAGGAAGTGGAGCTTCAGCCGCGCCCGCCCGTCGTCACCGTCATGGGCCACGTCGATCACGGCAAGACGTCGCTGCTCGATTACATCCGCCGCGCCAAGGTCGCGGCGGGCGAGGCCGGCGGGATCACTCAGCACATCGGCGCCTACCGCGTCGAGACGCCGAAGGGCACCATCACGTTCCTCGACACGCCGGGCCACGCGGCCTTCACGGCGATGCGGGCCCGCGGAGCGAAGGTCACCGACGTGGTGGTGCTCGTCGTCGCGGCCGACGACGGCGTCATGCCGCAGACGATCGAGGCCGTCCAGCACGCTCGCGCGGCCAACGTGCCGATCGTCGTCGCGGTCAACAAGGTCGACAAGAGCGACGCCGATCCCGACCGGGTGCGAACCGAGCTCGCCAAGCAGGAGGTCATCCCGGAGGAATGGGGCGGCCAGAACATCTTCGTGAACGTCTCCGCCCGCACCGGAGAGGGCGTGGACCAGCTGCTCGAGGCGATTCTCCTGCAGGCGGAGGTTCTCGAGCTCAAGGCGCCCCCGGGCGGCCTCGCGGGGGGCGTCGTGATCGAGTCGAGCATCGAGAAGGGGCGGGGCGCGGTCGCGACGGTGCTCGTGAAGCGGGGCACGCTGCGCATGGGCGATTCCATCCTCGCCGGCGCCGAGTTCGGGCGCGTGCGGGCGATGTTCGACGAGACCGGAGCCGCCGTGCAGGAGGCGCCGCCGTCGACCCCGGTCGCCGTGCTCGGCCTGTCCGGCGCGCCGAACGCGGGCGATGAGCTCCTCGCGGTGGAAAGCGAGCGCAAGGCTCGCGAGGTCGCCCTCTACCGCCAGAGCAAATCCCGGGACGTGAAGCTCGCGCGGCAGGTCACGCGCGCCGAGGACGTGTTCTCGCAGCTCGAGTCGGAGAAGGCGGGGGTGATCTCGATCCTCCTCAAGGCGGACGTGCAGGGCAGCGTCGAGGCGCTGCGAGGCGCGCTCACCCAGCTCTCGACGGAGGAGGTGCAGGTGAAGGTCATCGCGAGCGGCGTCGGCGGCATCACGGTCTCCGACGTGCAGCTCGCAGCGGCCTCCGCGGCGAGCATCGTCGGCTTCAACGTCCGTGCCGACGCGGGCGCGCGCGAGGCGCTGAAGGATACGGGCGTCGAGGTGCGCTACTACAGCATCATCTACGAGGCGATCGACGACGTGAAGCAGATGATGAGCGGTCTGCTGCAGCCGGAGGTCAAGGAGCAGATCGTCGGCATCGCTCAGGTGCGCGAGGTCTTCCGCTCGAGCAAGTTCGGCGTGGTCGCGGGCTGTCTCGTCACCGAAGGCTACGTCCGCCGCAACAACCCCATCCGCGTGCTGCGGGATAACGTGGTCATCTTCGAGGGCGCCCTCGAGTCGCTGCGGCGCTTCAAGGACGATGTGAGCGAGGTGCGCGCCGGCACGGAGTGCGGCATCGGCGTGAAGAACTACCAGGACGTGCGCATCGGCGACCAGATCGAGTGCTTCGCGCGCGTCGAGATCGCACGCACCGTGCAGTGATGGCGGACGCGCGGCACCGCAAGCTCGAGGCCGAGCTGCAGCGCGCGCTCGCGGAGCTGGTGGGCCGCGAGGTGAAGGACCCGCGAGTCGGCAACGTGACCATCACCTCGGTCGACCTGGCGCCCGATCTGCGCGCCGCGCGCGTCTACTTCGTTCCCTTCGCATCGCGCGAGGGCGCGGAGGACGTGAGAGAGGGGCTCACGCGCGCCGGCGGCTTCCTGCGCGGGGAGGTCGGGCGGCGCCTCGGCTTGCGGTACGCTCCGCGGCTCGAGTTCCTGTTCGACGACAGCTTCGATCGGGCGGCGCGGCTCTCGAGCCTGATCGACGGCGCCGTCCACGGCCGCAAGCCCGAATGATCTGCGGCGTCCTGCTGCTCGACAAGCCGGAGGGCCTCTCCTCGAACGCGGCGCTGCAGCGGGTGAAGCGCTCGCTCGGCGCGCCGAAGGCCGGACACGTCGGCAGCCTCGATCCGCTCGCGACCGGAATGCTCCCGATCTGCCTCGGTGAGGCGACGAAGATCGCGGGCGAGCTCGCCGGCGGGCGCAAGCGCTATCGATTCGAGATCGCGCTCGGCGCGCGCACGGACACGGGCGATCGCGAGGGCGCGGTGATCGAGACGACGCCGGTCCCGGCCCTCGATGCGCGGGGGGTGGAGGCCGTCCTCGAGCGCTTTCGCGGACGGCAGCAGCAGGTGCCGCCGATGTACTCGGCGCTCAAGCGCGGGGGCGAGCCGCTCTACCGCCTCGCGCGCGCGGGCGTGCAGGTGGAGCGCGCCGCCCGGGAGATCGAGATCGACGAGCTCGTGACGCTCGCGCTGCGCGCGGACGCCTTGGAGCTCGAGGCGCTATGCTCCAAGGGCACCTACATCCGCGTCCTCGCCGAGGATATCGCCCGCGCGCTCGGAACCTGCGGACACGTCGCGCGGCTGCGGCGGCTGTGGGTCGTCCCGTTCGAGAGCGAGCCCATGCAGACGCTCGATGAGGTCGAGCAGACCTGCCGCGCGGGAGGAATGCCGCGGCTCGTCGCGGCCGACCAGGCGCTGCCGGCCCTGCCGTCGGTCACCGTCTCCGCGCCTGCGGCACTGCGGCTCACCCAGGGCCAGCCGATCTCCTGGCCCGAGATGCGGCTCGCGGGCCGCGTGCGCGTGTACGACGGGCAGGGCCGATTCCTCGGACTCGGCGAGGCGGACGGGCAGGGGGCCGTGCGGCCGAAGCGGATGTTCGTTCTTGTGGCAGGGGGGGGCAGCGGGTAGAATGCCGCGCCTCGAAAAGACCGGGTATGAGAGAAGCTTCCAGGAACGCAAGCGCATGGGCTTGAGCAGCGAGAAGAAAGGCGGGATCGTCGCGCAATTCCGCCGCAGCCCCACGGATACCGGCTCGCCCGAGGTGCAGATCGCCCTCCTCTCGGAGAGGATCAACGGCCTCGGCGAGCATTTCAGCGCCCACAAGCGCGACCATTCCTCGCGCCGCGGCTTGGTGAAGCTCGTCAATCAGCGCCGCAAGCTGCTCGATTACCTCAAGTCGAAGCAGCCGCAGACGTACCAGGAGCTCGTCGAGCGCCTGGGGCTGCGCCGCTGACCGCTCGTGGAGGCCGCGCTGGCACCCCCCTTTCCGCGCGGCCTTCGAGCTTTGCCATCTCCATTTGTGAGGATCGAATCGTGAGCGTCTTCAGCAAGTCCTTTGCGTACGGGCCTCATACCGTGACGCTGGAAACCGGCGAGCTCGCCCGCCAAGCCGACGCCGCCGTCAAGGTCGCGATGGGCGATACCGTCGTGCTCGTGACGGCCGTCGCGCAGCAGCAGGCGGCCACGGGGCGGGACTTCCTGCCGCTCACCGTCAATTACGTGGAGAAGACCTACGCCGCCGGCCGCATCCCCGGGGGCTTCTTCAAGCGCGAGGGGCGGCCGACCGAGAAGGAGACCCTCACCTCGCGCCTGATCGATCGGCCGGTCCGGCCGCTCTTTCCGGACGGCTTCTTCAATGACGTGCAGGTCGTCGCGACGGTGCTGTCGGTCGATCCCGACATCGATCCCGATATCGCCTCCCTGCTCGGCGCCTCCGCGGCGCTCACGCTCTCCGGCGTGCCGTTCGCGGGGCCGATCGGAGCCGCCCGCGTCGGCTACCGGAACGGGCAGTACCTGCTCAACCCCACGGCCAAGGATCTCGCGGACTCGCAGCTGAACCTCGTCGTCGCGGGCACCGAGCAGGCCGTGCTGATGGTCGAGTCCGAGGCGCAGAGCCTTTCCGAGGAAGTGATGCTCGGCGCGGTGGTGTTCGGGCACCAGCAAATGCAGGCCGCGATCGGCGTGATCAAGGCGCTCGTCGCCGAGGCCGGCAAGCCCCGCTGGGGCTGGAGCGCCCCCGCGGAGAACGCGGAGCTCGCGAGCGCGGTCGCTCTGCACGCCCAGGCGGCGCTGTCGCAGGCTTACACGATCACCGAGAAGCTGCAGCGGCGCACGCGCATCCAGGAGGTGAAGACGCAGACCCTGGGGGCGCTCGCGGCGGGCGACGCCGCGAAGTGGACCGCGGAGCAGGTGGAGGCGCAGCTCTTCAAACTCGAGAGCAACATCGTGCGCCAGCGCATCTTGAACGGCGAGCCCCGCATCGACGGCCGCGACGCGCGGACGGTGCGCCCGATCGGCGTCAAGGTGGGCCTGCTGCCTCGAACCCACGGCTCGGCGCTGTTCACGCGTGGGGAGACGCAGGCGCTCGTCACCACCACGCTCGGCACGACGCGCGACGCCCAGATCATCGACGGGCTGGAGGGCGAGCGGCGCGAGCCGTTCATGCTCCACTACAACTTTCCGCCCTTCTCCGTGGGCGAGACCGGCATCATGGGCTCCCCCAAGCGCCGCGAGATCGGCCACGGCAATCTCGCGCGCCGCGGCGTGAGCGCGGTGATGCCGGACATGGCGAAGTTCCCGTACGTCATCCGCGTCGTCTCGGAGATCCTCGAGTCGAACGGCTCGAGCTCCATGGCGAGCGTGTGCGGCACGAGCCTCTCGCTCATGGACGCCGGCGTGCCCATCAAGGCTCCTGTCGCGGGCGTTGCGATGGGTCTCGTCCTCGAAGGCACCCGCTTCAAGGTCCTCACGGACATCCTGGGGGACGAGGATCACTTGGGCGACATGGACTTCAAGGTCGCCGGCACCCGGGACGGCGTGACTGCCCTGCAGATGGACATCAAGGTCGAGGGCGTGACGCCCGAGATCATGCGCATCGCGCTCGAGCAGGCGCGCGAGGGGCGGCTGCACATCCTCGCGGAGATGGCCAAGGTGCTCTCCACGCCGCGCGCGAAGATGTCCGAGTGGGCCCCCTCGATCATCACGCTCAAGATCGATCCGGAGAAGATCCGCGACGTGATCGGCAAGGGCGGAGCGGTCATCCGGCAGATCACCGAGGAAACCGGCACCACCATCGACATCGAGAGCGACGGAACCGTCAAGATCGCCTCGGTCAACGGCACGGCGGGGCGCGAGGCGCAGCGGCGCATCGAGCTCATCACGGCGGACGTGGAAGTGGGCCGCATCTACGAGGGCCGCGTCGCGCGGCTCATGGACTTCGGCGCCTTCGTCACGATTCTGCCCGGCCGTGATGGCCTCGTGCACATCTCCCAGATCTCGGACGAGCGCGTCGAGCGGGTGAGCGACAAGCTCAAGGAAGGCGACGTGATCCGCGTGAAGGTGCTCGAGGTGGACCGCCAGGGGCGTATCCGCCTCTCCATGCGCAACGTCGACGCCGCGTAGGCGGGGCCGAGTCGGCGCGGGCGAGCCGCCCCGTAACCGAGCGGGCCGGCCCCGCGGATAGGCGGGTTACACGCCCGGCAGAGCGGGCTCCTCCTCCGAAGCGCCGCCGCGCGCGCGCGGCGCCGCATCCATCAACGTGCGGAAGATCTCATCCTGCACGGCTCGCCAGCGCTGGTAGTTCTTTTGCGCGACGACCGCGACCGCCTCCTGCGGGTCCGCGCCGACGACGCTCTTTGCCCGCTCGCGCACCTCGCGCTGCTGGTTCGCGAAGAGCTTCAGGCTCTGCTCGAGATAGCAGCCGATGACGCCCTGCATGGCGCCGCCGCCGTACGAGCGGATGATCTGCGAGAGGAAGTCGCGGCTCATCAGGGGATCGCCGCCGTGCTCCTGCTCGGCGATGACCTGCAGCAGGATGCTGTTGGTGATGTCCTGCTGGCTCTTCTTGTCCATCACGACGAAATCGACCCGGTCCACCACGAGCTTGCGCACGTCCCCGAGCGTGATGTAGCGGCTCTCGACCGTGTCGTACAGCCGCCGATTCGGATACTTTTTGATGGTTCTCGGATCGCTCATTGCAAGCCCCCGTCGTTATGCTTGATGAGGCCCGCCGGCACGCGCCCGCCGGGCCTCTCTCCCATCCCCTGCGCATACCTTAGTACAACCGGGGGGAGGGACCCAAATCAGCCTGGGGACGCGGGAACGGTCCGGATTCGGCTCAATCGCCCGATGCTCCAGCGCTCGCGGGCCCAGCCGAGCAGGCTCGCGGGGGGCTCGCGAGCGAGCTCGGCCGGCGGGTCCTGGCGCAGCAGCCGCAGGGCTTTGAGGAGCCCTGCACCAGGTTGGAGCGGGTTGACCGGCACCGAATGCCTCGATTTGGCGAGCTTCGTTCCATCCGGCTCGACGACGAGGGGCAAGTGGGCGTAGCGCGGGACGGGGAGCCCGAGCGCCTGCGACAGCGCGATCTGCCAGGCCGTGCTCGGCAGCAGGTCGGCGCCCCGCACCACGCTCGTGACGGCCTGCGCGGCGTCATCGACCACCACGGCGAGCTGGTACGCCGGCACGCCGTCGCGCCGCCGAACGATCGCATCGCCGAGTGCCCGCAACGCAAACTCGCAAGAGCCCTGGATGCGATCCTCGAAGCGGACGCTCACCTCGTCGTCGACGCGGAATCGCAAGGCCGTCGGACCTGGCCGGGTGGGGCCGCTGCGGCAGGTGCCGGGGTAGGGGGCCGTGTCGACAGCCGTCCCTGGCGGTGAGGCCCCCAGCCCGGCCATCGTGGCCGGGCGCTCGCCGGCCCGCTCGCGCCGCGAGCAGCTGCAGGCATAAGTGAGGCCTCGCGAGCCGAGCGTCTCGAGCGCCCGCTCGTAGAGCTCGATGCGCCGGCTCTGATACTCGACCTCCCCATCCCACCAGAGCCCGAAGGCCTCGAGGGCGCGGAGGATGTCGGCCGCGCTGCCGGGCACGACGCGGGACGTGTCGAGATCCTCCATTCTGACGAGCCAGCGGCCGCCTTGCTGTCGCGCATCGAGAAAGCTGCCGACCGCGGCGACGAGGGAGCCGAGATGCAGCGTCCCGGTGGGCGAGGGCGCGAATCGACCTGTGTGCGGCTCGACGCGCGCGGGCCGCGTGGCGCCTCCCGGGGCTGGTGCAGCTCCCGGAGCGAGGCGCCCGGACGGCGAGGCGGGGCGCGTGGGGTCAGCGGTAGCGGTCGTCGCGGTCGCCGTATTGGCGCTCGCGCCGCTCGCGCCGCTCCTGGGCCTCGATGCTCAAGGTCGCGACGGGGCGCGCCTCGAGGCGCTTGATCCCGATCTCCTCGCCGGTCTCGAGGCAGTACCCGTACGTGCCGTCCTCGATCCGCTTCAGCGCCTCGTCGATCTTGCGGATGAGCTTGCGCTCGCGATCGCGCGTCCGCAGCTCGAGGCTGAACTCCTCCTCCTGCGTGGCGCGGTCGTTGGGATCGGGAAAGTTGGCCGCCTCGTCCTTCATGTGCGTGACGGTGCGGTCCACTTCCTCCATCAGATCGCGCTTCCAGTTGAGCAGGATCTGGCGGAAGTGCTCCGTCTGCTCCTTGCTCATGTACTGCTCGCCGCGCTTGACGATGTAGGGCTTGACGTTGCGCGGCCCCGCAAGGAGGCTGCCGGGCTCTGCGGCCTCGGTGTCCTCGCTGTCGACCGTGGCGCCGGGTGGCATCCGGGTTGCCGCGGGGGGCATTTTCGCGGGCGCCGGAGCGGCGGGAGCGCCCACCGCGGCGGCATGCACGGGCTCGAGCGCCGCTCGCATCAGCTCTGCGGTCTCCCTCACGTTTCCGTTCACGGGGCCGAGCGGCGCCGGCGACGCAGGCTTGCGGGCGACGGCGGCTTTGCCGCGCGGGTGGGTCACGACCTTCGCGCGCTCTGGCGGCTTGCGCGCCGCGGCCTTGCGGGCGGGCGGACGGGTTGCGGCTTTCTTGCTCTTGCCGGGCTTCGGCGCGGGTTTCTTGGCCGGCATCAGTCACTCCTAAAAGCACGGGCCTTCGAAGGACGCGCGATTATACCGGCGCACCCGCGGCTGTACAGAGCCTGTTCGCGGGCCCTTCTCAGGGCAGGGAGACGGCGGGAGCGGGCTCCCAGCCGGGGCGTCGCCGCTCCACGACGACGGTGGTCCAGATGCCGCCCCGCACGTTGAACCGAGCCGTGAGCCGCAGGAAGCGCGGGGCGAGCGCGGCGCCGAGGTCGGAGGCGATCTCGTTGCTCACGGCTTCGTGGAAGACGCCGCGGTCGCGGAAGGACCAGATGTAGAGCTTCAGAGACTTGAGCTCGACACACAGCCGGTCGGGGACGTACTCGAGCTCGAGAGTCGCGAAGTCCGGCTGGCCGGTCTTCGGGCACAGGCAGGTGAACTCCGGCAGCGTCATGCGGACCGTGTAATCCCGCTCCGGCGCCGGATTGGGGAAGGTCTCGAGGCTCTTGGCGGGCGTTGGCATACTACAAAGGCGGGCGGCAAAGGATTAATTTATCATTGCGTGGCGGTCTCAACCACGAGGGGTCGGTAACCACACGATGCGGCTCACCAAAATCAAGCTCGCCGGCTTCAAATCCTTCGTCGATCCCACCACAGTCAGCTTCCCCGGAAATCTCACGGGCATCGTCGGCCCGAACGGCTGCGGCAAGTCGAACGTCATCGACGCCGTGCGCTGGGTGATGGGCGAGCTGTCCGCACGGTATCTGCGCGGGGACTCGATGGCCGACATCGTCTTCAACGGGTCGAGCGGCAGGAAGCCCGTCGGCGCCGCCTCGGTGGAGCTGGTCTTCGATAACGGCGACGGCAAGATCGGCGGCCCCTACGCCG
>JASHSR010000277.1 GCA_030038645.1 Gammaproteobacteria bacterium | reverse complement strand
GCTCGCCATGCCGACGGCGAGCGACGGCGCGCCTCCGGTGCGCGCGAAGAGCGTGTGCTCGCCCATCTGGTGGGCGAGGTCCTGCATCTGAGCGACGGTGACCGGGTAACCCCAGCTCGAGATCGTCGCGACGGCGGCCTGCGGCGTCGCGCCGACCATGCCCGCGCCCGTGTTGATCGCGAAGAACACGCCGGGATCGAGCAGCGTCGCGGCGATCATGGCCATGATGGCGACGAACGACTCGAGCGCCATGCTGCCGTACCCGACGAGGCGCACATCGGTCTCGCTGCCGATCATCTTCGGCGTCGTGCCGCTCGAGATGAGCGCATGGAAGCCGGAGACCGCCCCGCAGGCGATCGTGATGAAGACGAAGGGGAAGATCTTGCCCGCGAAGATCGGCCCGTCGCCGTTCGTGAACTGCGTGAGCGCGGGCATCTTGAGCTCCGGATGGATCACGACGATCGCGATGGCGAGGAGGGCGATCACGCCGAGCTTCAAGAAGGTCGAGAGGTAGCCGCGTGGCGCAAGGAGCAGCCACACCGGAATGATCGCCGCGAGCCATCCATAGGCGATCACGAATCCGGCGAGTCCCGGCCCGGACCAATCGAAGAGCCCGCGCAGGGCCGCGCTCTGATCGATCCAGCCGCCGCCCGCCACGGCGAGGAGCAGCAGCGCCATGCCGATGACCGAGGCCTCGAGCACGCGGCCCGGCCGGAAGTACCGCAGATACAGCCCGATCAGGATCCCGATCGGAATGGTGGCGGCGACGGAGAACGTCGCCCACGGGCTTCCCTTCATCGCGTTCACGACCACGAGGCCGAGCACCGCGATGAGGATGATCATGATGAGGAGCGTGCCGACGAGCGCCGCGAAGCCGCCGAAGGGGCCGAGCTCGTCGCGCGCCATCTGGCCCAAGCTGCGCCCGTCGCGCCGCGTGGAGAGGAACAGGATCGTCATGTCCTGGACGCACCCGCCGAGCACCGCGCCGAAGAGGATCCAGAGCGTGCCGGGGAGGTAGCCGAACTGCGCCGCGAGAGTCGGCCCGACGAGCGGGCCCGGACCCGCGATGGCCGCGAAATGATGGCCGAAGACGATCCAGCGATGGGTCGGCACGAAGTCGCGGCCGTCGTTCAGCCGCTCGGCCGGCGTTGCCCGGTTCGCATCCGCCTCGAACACGCGCGCCGTGATCCACGCGGCGTAAAACCGATACCCGAGCGTGTAGATACAGACCGCCGCGACGATGAGCCACATCGCGTTGATCGGCTCGTGGCGATGCAGGGCGATGCCGCCCACCGCGAACGCGCCAACCACCGCCAACACGATACCGAGCAGGCGTCCGAGCATGACTCCTCCCCCGCAAAGCGGGATGCCGCCGGTGGATGATGCCGCGACTCGAGGGCCTCGCGCCAGTCCTCCGGTCAGTAGCGGTAATGGTCCGCCTTGTACGGGCCCTGCCTCGGCACGCCGATGTAGCGCGCTTGAGCCTCCGAGAGCTCGGTGAGCTCGGCGTTCAGGTTCTTCAGCTGCAGCCGCGCCACCTTCTCATCCAGGTGCTTCGGCAGCGTGTACACGCCGAGCCGATACTTGGAGGCGTTCGTGTAGAGCTCGATCTGCGCGAGCGTCTGGTTCGCGAACGAGGAGCTCATCACGTAGCTCGGATGTCCCATGGCGCAGCCGAGATTCACGAGGCGCCCCTTGGCGAGCAGGATGATGCGCTTGCCGTCCGGGAAGATCACGTGGTCGACCTGCGGCTTGATCTCCTCCAGCGGTACTTCTCGAGCGACGCCACGTCGATCTCGCTGTCGAAATGGCCGATGTTGCAGACGATCGCGTTGTTCTTCATCCGCTTCATGTGATCGTGGCCGATCACGTGGAAGTTGCCGGTCGCGGTGACGAAGATGTCGGCCTTGTCCGCCGCGTAATCCATCGTCACGACGCGGTAGCCCTCCATCGCCGCCTGCAGGGCGCAGATCGGATCGATCTCGGTGACCCACACCTGGGCCGAGAGCGAGCGCAGCGCCTGCGCGGACCCCTTGCCCACGTCGCCATACCCGCAGACGACCGCGACCTTACCCGCGACCATCACGTCCGTCGCGCGCTTGATGCCGTCGAGCAGGGACTCGCGGCAGCCGTAGAGGTTGTCGAATTTGCTCTTGGTGACCGAGTCGTTCACGTTGATGGCCGGGAAGAGCAGCCGCCCTTCCTTCGCCATTTGATAGAGGCGGTGCACGCCCGTCGTCGTCTCCTCGCTCACGCCGCGGATCTCCTGCGCCTTGCGCGAGTACCAGCCCGGGCTCGCGGCGAGCCGCCGCTTGATGGCGGCGTAGAGGTGCTGCTCCTCCTCGCTCGTCGGATGCGCGACGGCTTCAGGATCCTTCTCGGCCTTGCTGCCGAGATGCACGAGGAGCGTCGCGTCCCCGCCGTCGTCGAGGATCATGTTGGGCCCGGTCGCCTTGCCGTCGGCGTCCGTAAATTCGAGGATGCGGTGGGTGAACTCCCAGTACTCCTCGAGCGACTCGCCCTTGTAGGCGAACACCGGCGTGCCGCCCGCGGCGATCGCAGCCGCGGCGTGGTCCTGCGTCGAGAAGATGTTGCACGAGGCCCAGCGCACTTCGGCTCCGAGCGCCTTCAGCGTCTCGATGAGCACTGCCGTCTGGATCGTCATGTGGAGCGACCCGCTGATGCGCGCGCCGCGCAGCGGCTGCTGTGCGGCGAACTCCTTGCGGATCGCCATGAGGGCGGGCATCTCCACTTCCGCGATCGCGATCTCCTTGCGGCCCCAGTCGGCGAGCGCGAGGTCGGCAACCTTGAAATCGGCGGCGCCCTGGGCGGGCTTGAGATTGGCGTTCATCGTTTCACGAGCTCCTCATCGAGAGTGCGCGCGCTCAGGCCGCGCGCGCCTCGCCCCGCACCTCGGCCGCGAGCGCCTGCGCCTTGTCCGTGCGCTCCCAGGTGAACTCCGGCTCCGTGCGGCCGAAGTGGCCGTAGTACGCGGTCTTCTGATAGATCGGACGGATGAGGTCCAGCATCTCGATCAGCCCATATGGCGTGAGGTCGAAGTGCTTGCGCACGATCTGCGTGAGCCGCTCGCCCGAGAGGCGGCTCGTGCCGAAGGTCTCGACCATCACCGAGGTCGGCTCGGCGACGCCGATGGCGTAGGAGAGCTGCACCTCGCAGCGCTCCGCGAGCCCCGCCGCCACGATGTTCTTCGCGACGTAGCGCGCCGCGTAGGCCGCGGAGCGGTCCACCTTCGAGGGGTCCTTGCCCGAGAACGCCCCGCCGCCGTGGCGGGCATAACCGCCGTAGGTATCCACGATGATCTTGCGCCCCGTGAGGCCGCAGTCGCCCACCGGGCCGCCGATCACGAACCGGCCGGTCGGATTGATGTGGTACTTGGTGCGCTTGTCGACCCACTTGGTCGGCAGTACGGGCTTTAAGATCTCCTCCATCACGGCCTCGCGCAGCGTCTTGATCGACACGTCGGGGCTGTGCTGGGTGGAGAGCACGACGGCCTCGAGGCCGACGGGCTTATCGTCCTCATAGCGCAAGGTCACCTGGCTCTTCGCGTCGGGACGCAGCCAGGGGAGCTTCCCGGTCCGGCGGACCTGCGACTGGCGCTTCACCAGGCGGTGCGCGAGCGTGATCGGGGCGGGCATCAACACGTCCGTCTCGTTGGTCGCGTAGCCGTACATCATGCCCTGATCGCCCGCGC
>JASHSR010000276.1 GCA_030038645.1 Gammaproteobacteria bacterium | reverse complement strand
GTGCCTCCCGACGCCCATGACGCAGACTACAGCGGCGTGGGCCGCGGCAGCGGCGAGCGCAGCACCGTCGGCCCCAGCAACGCGGGCCGCAGCGCGGTGTGGGGGCTGACGTGAGCGCGCCGGCGGCAGAGCCTCCGTTCCGTCTGGATCGCGCCGGCGTGCGCAGCGCGTTCGACCGCGCCAGCGCGAGTTATGACGACGCCGCGGTGCTGCAAGCGCGTGTGCGCCGCGAGCTGCTCGATCGCTTGCAGCCGATGGCGCTCGAGCCGGCGATCGCGCTGGACCTCGGCGCGGGCACCGGCCGCGGCGCGCTCTCGCTCAAGCGGCTCTATCCGAGCGCGACCGTGGTCGCGCTCGATATCGCGCCCGGCATGCTGCGCGAGGCGCGGCACAACAGCCGCGTCTTCCGGCGCTTCGAGCGCGTGTGCGGCGACGCCTTCCGGCTGCCGCTCAAGGACGGTTGCGTGGACCTCGTGTTCAGCAATCTCATGCTGCAGTGGTGCGACGAGCTCGAGGTGGCGATCGGTGAGATCCGCCGCGTGCTCAAGCCCGGCGGGTTCCTGACCTTCAGCACGCTCGGACCGGACACGCTGCGCGAGCTGCGCGCGGCCTGGTCGGCCGTCGACTCGGCGAGCCACGTCAACGCCTTTCTCGACATGCACGACATCGGGGACGCCCTCACGCGCGCGGGCTTCGCGGAGCCTGTATTGGACGTCGAGCGAGTCGAGCTCACGTATCCGGACGTACTCGCGCTGGTGCGAGACCTCAAGGCGATCGGCGCGCACAACGTCACCTCGGCGCGGCTCAAGGGGCTGACCGGCAGGGGGAAGTGGCGCGCGATGACCGAGGCGTACGAGGCATTCCGCCGCGACGGACGGCTGCCCGCGAGCTACGAGGTCGTGCACGGCGCAGCCTGGGGAGCGCAAGCGAGGCCCGCCTTCCCGAGCGCCGGCGGCGAAGTGCTTATCGCGCCGGTGGGCATTCGCCGCCGCCCCCGGAGCTGAGCGGAGTCGCGCTCATGCCCGCCCGCGGCCTATTCATCGCAGGCACCGATACGGAGATCGGCAAGACGCGGGCCGCCGTGTCCGTCATCCGCGCGCTGGCGCGCGCAGGCTTGCGCGTGGCCGCGATGAAACCCGTCGCGGCCGGCGCCGTCCTCACTGCGGACGGGCTCCGCAACGGCGACGCCGCCTCGCTTGCCGCTGCCGCGAGCGTCTCGGCCGCCTACGCGCTCGTCAATCCCTACTGCCTGGCGGCGCCCGTGTCGCCGCACATCGCGGCGGCGGAAGCCGGGGTTGTCATCGACACCCGGCGTATCGCCCACTGCTTCCGGGAGCTCGCGCTGCGCGCAGACTGCGTCGTGGTCGAGGGCGCCGGTGGCTGGCTCGCGCCGATCGGCGGCCGCCGGACGATGGCCGATGTGGCGCGCGCGCTCGAGCTCCCCGTCGTCCTCGTGGTGGGCCTGCGGCTCGGCTGCCTCAACCACGCGCTCCTCACCGCCCGGGCCATCGAGGCCGGAGGATTGCGCCTCGGCGCCTGGATCGCCAATCACATCGACCCCGGCCTCGAGCGCGTCGGGGAGAATGTCGCGACGCTCGAGCGGCTCCTCGGCCGCCCGCCGCTCGCGTTGCTGCCGCACGAGACGTCCGGGATCGCGCCGAGCGCCCCGGCCGCGCGACACACGCGCGAGGAAAGCGCCGCCCGCGCCGGCGCGCAGGAGATGCCGCTCGAGCGCGGCCTCGAGCTGCCCGAGGCCGCCGGCGCCGCGCTGCTGCGGCTGCTGCGCGCCGCGTGTCGGACAGGCAAGGGGAGACGTAAGCTTTTGTCTTGAATAATAAATTTCCTGCGGTAACATCGTAAAGTCGAGCATCCGATATGTTGCTCGTCCTGTGAGTCGAGTCGAGGTGCCGACCTCGTGGACCCTCCGCTACAGTGCATCGAGATCGCTCCGAATTGCTCTCTCAGCGCGAGGGGCGCGCTGCTCTTTTTTCTCGGCACCTGCTTCGGCTCGTTCTCCGTCGCAGGTATCATGCTGCTCCTTGGCTACTGGCCGGTGCTGCCGTACGCCGGCCTCGAGATGGCGGTGCTCGCCTGGGCCCTGAAGGTGAGCCTCGCGCGGCGCCACCATCGCCAGACCATCACCGTGAGCGACCGCGACGTGCTCATCGAGACACGCGACCGGGAACGGTGTGCGCAATGTGTATTTCCGCGGCACTGGGCGCGAGTTAAACTTCACCGCCCCGCATCGCGCTTGCATCCGAGCCGCCTCGTGATCGAGTCGCACGGCCGGCAGATCGAGATCGGGGACTTCCTGACGGAGGAAGAGCGCCGCGGGCTCGCCGCAAGGCTGACGCGCCTGATCGGCCGCATCAACGAATCGCCCACGCTCGCGTGAGCGCATCGTCGGTGAGAGAGGTTCTGTGTCCGCTGCGGCGTCGCGCCGCGCGTGCTGTGGCGGCGCCGTGCGCGGCGCCGAGGAGACTGGGTGCGGCCCGAGAGGGACCGTCCCGTGAAAAGCGATCAACGATGCTGAAGAAACTCGCGCTGAAGCTGCCGGCCTTCGCGGCCCTCGCCCTCTCGCTCGCCGAGGCCGCCCACGCCCGCTCCGGCTGGGACGAGATCAACATGCCGCGGGGCGTCACGGCCGTCTCGCAGCAGATCTACAGCCTGCACATGCTCGGCTTCTGGGTGTGCGTCGCGATCGGCGTCATCGTCTTCGGCGTCATGATCTATTCGCTGATCGTGTTCCGGCACTCGAAGGGCGCCGTCCCCGACACGACGATGGTCCACAACACCAAGATCGAGGTGATCTGGACCATCATCCCGTTCTTCATCCTCGTCGGGCTCGCCATCCCTTCGCTGCGCACGCTGGTGCGCATCTCGAACATCGCGGGCTCCGAGCTCACCGTGAAGGTGACCGGGTACCAGTGGGGCTGGAACTACACCTACCTCAAAAGCGGCGTGAACGTCTTCTCCAAGCTCGATCCGCTCAGTAACGCCGCCCGGCAGCTCGGCTCGGACATCAGCCCGTACTCGGTCCCGCACTATCTGCGCAACGTCGATCATCCGCTCGTCGTGCCCGTCAACACGAAGGTGCTGCTGCTCATCACCTCGGACGACGTGATCCACTCGTGGTGGGTGCCGGACCTCGGCGTGAAAAAGGACGCGATCCCCGGCTTCGTCAACGAGTCGTGGTTCAAGGTGGACGCCGGCAAGATCGGGCTCTACCGCGGCCAGTGCACCGAGCTCTGCGGCCGCGGCCACGGGTTCATGCCGATCGTGGTGGACGTGCGCTCCAAGGCGGACTTCGCTGCGTGGCTCGCGAAGCAGCAGGCCGCGGGCAAGGCGCAGACGGCCGCCGCCGCGGCCGCGCCCTCCGGCACGACCGGCTGATGCGCCTGCAATCGACATTCAGAGAGATTCCGAAATGGCCGAACACCTGACAGCCGAATCGCATTCCGTCGCCACCGTCGAGGAGGGGCATGGGCACGATCACCGGCTCCACGGCTGGCGGCGCTGGGTCTTCGCGACGAACCACAAGGACATCGGGACGATGTACCTCGTGTTCAGCGCCACCATGTTCCTCATCGGCGGCTTGTTCGCGATGGTGATCCGCGCGGAGCTGTTCAAGCCCGGCGTCCAGCTGGTCGACCCGCAGTTCTTCAACGCGATGACGACCCTGCACGGGCTCGTCATGATCTTCGGCGTCGTGATGCCGACGTGGACGGGGCTCGCGAACTGGATGATCCCGATGCAGATCGGCGCGCCGGACATGGCGCTCCCCAGGCTCAACAACCTCTCCTTCTGGATCCTGCCGTTCGCCCTGACGCTCCTCATCTGCACGCTGTTCGTGCCCGGCGGGGCGCCTGCAAGCGGCTGGACGATGTACCCGCCGCTCTTCACGCAGACGGGCGCCGCCTACCCGATGACGATCTTCGCCATCCACATGATGGGCATCTCCTCGATCCTGGGCTCGATCAACGTGGTCGTCACGATCATGAACATGCGCGCCAAGGGCATGGGCCTGCTGCGGATGCCGCTGTTCGTGTGGACCTGGCTCATCACGGCGTACTTGCTCATCGCCGTGATGCCCGTGCTCGCGGGCGCCGTGACGATGCTGCTCACGGATCATTTCTTCGGCACGTCGTTCTTCAGCGCGGCCGGCGGCGGCGACCCGATCATGTACCAGCACATCTTCTGGTTCTTCGGGCACCCGGAAGTCTACATCATGGTCCTGCCGGCCTTCGGCGTGGTCTCCGAGATCATTCCGACGTTCTCGCGCAAGCCCCTGTTCGGCTACGAGACGATGGTCTACGCCACCGCCTCGATCGGCTTCCTCTCGTTCATCGTGTGGGCCCATCACATGTTCCTCGTGGGGCTGCCCCTCGCCGCGCAGCTTTTCTTCATGATGTCGACCATGCTCATCGCGATTCCGACCGGCGTGAAGGTGTTCAACTGGACCGCGACGATGTGGAAGGGGTCCTTGAGCTTCGAGCCGCCGATGCTCTGGGCGCTCGGGTTCCTGTTCATGTTCACGATCGGCGGCTTCTCGGGGCTGATGCTCGCCCTGGTGCCCGCCGACTACGAGTACCACGGCACCTACTTCGTCGTCGCGCACTTCCATTACGTGCTCGTGCCGGGCGCGGTCTTCGCGGCGATCGGCGGCGTGTATTACTGGCTGCCGAAGTGGTGCGGCAACATGTACGACATGCGGCTCGCCAAGTGGCACTTCTGGCTCTCGGCGATCTTCGTGAACGTGCTGTACTTCCCGCAGCACTTCCTCGGACTCGCGGGGATGCCGCGGCGCATTCCCGACTATGCGGTGCAGTTCACCGACTGGAACATGGTCTCCTCGATCGGCGGATTTGCCTTCGGCGCTGCGCAAATCCTCTTCCCGATCATCGTCATCAAATGCATCCGCGGCGGTGCGCGCGCGACCGGCCGGGTCTGGGACGGCGCGCACGGACTCGAGTGGGAGCTGCCCTCGCCGGCGCCGTATCATTCGTGGTCGGAGCCGCCGCCGGAGGCCCTGATCGCGCGCGGCGCGGCGCATTGAGCGCGGACCCTAGCCGGCGGCGGGGAGATGCGAGCGGCGCATTGGGGCTCGACCCCGCGACGCGCAGGCGCGTGCGGCGCACGGCGATCATCTTCGGGTGCATCGCCGCCGCGCTCTACCTGGGCTATATCGGGATGGCGGTATTCACGGCGGAGAGCGGCGCGCATCACTCGGCGGCGCACCCCGCGGCGGGCGCCCCGCGCTGAGCGCGGGACGGAGCGGATCAGAGCGAGCGAATAAGAGAGAGCGACGCAGGACAAGATCATGGCACAGGCCCACCAGAGCAACGAGTACTACCTTCCGAGTCCGAGCCCCTGGCCGATCTTCGCTTCCGTCTCGGTGTTCATCTGCATGGTCGGGGGGGTCGTGTACCTCAACGACTGGGCCGGGGCGTGGTCGCTCCTGCCGGGCTTCTGTCTCCTGTTCCTCATGTTCATCTGCTGGTTCCACACGGTCATCGGCGAGAACGAGAGCGGCACCTACAGCCTCAAGGTGGATCGCTCGTTCCGCATGGGCATG
>JASHSR010000275.1 GCA_030038645.1 Gammaproteobacteria bacterium | reverse complement strand
CATCGCCGGGACCGTCGCCGACCTCACCATGGAGATGGTGACGCAGATCCTCTTCACCCTGATTGGGCTGCTCTTGCTGTGGCGCGCCATCGGCGATAGCGGCGTCGTGGGAGAGGTCGTTGCCGGAGTGCTCCTCGCCGCGCTGATCGCCGCCGGCCTGCTCGGGGCTCTATGGCTTGGGCTCGCCGCCGCCGTCGAGCGAGGACTGATGCGGCTCGGCCGATCGATGGGGTGGGCCGGGATGGCGAGCGTCGAGGGCCTTCACGATGCGCTGCTCGGCTGCTACCGGGCGCCGGGTCGCGTCGCGGTGGGTGCCCTGTTCCAGCTGATCTCCTGGCTCTTGGGCGGCGTCGAGGTCTGCCTCGCTTTGCATTTCCTCGGGCACGATATCGGCATCGGCACGGGACTCATCATCGAGAGTCTCGGTCAGGCCGTGAAGTCCTCGGGATTCATGGTGCCGAGCGCGGTCGGCGTGCAAGAAGGAGGCTATGTCGTCATCTGCCGCCTGTTCGGGCTGCCGCCCGAGGTTGGGATCGCCCTCTCCCTCATCAAGCGGATGCGCGAAGTGGCGCTCGGCGTGCCGGCGCTCATCGGGTGGCAGCGCATCGAGGCCAGGGCCGCCGCCACGCCCTCGAAGTCGCTGTCCGGAGCGGTCCAATGAGCCGAGCGTCCTGGACCCACCTGCTCGCGCGGCCCGTGGTGCGACCGCTCGTCGGCACGGCGGTTCGGCCGAACCATCTGACCACGCTGCGCTTGGCGACGGGCGTCGCGGCCTGCCTGTCGCTCTGCCTCGGAACCCGCGCGGGCATGTGGTGGGGCGGCGGGCTGTGGGTGCTATCCGCCTTTCTCGATCGGGCGGACGGCGAGCTGGCGCGGATCGCCAATCTGATGAGCCGCGACGGCCATCTCTACGACTACTACGCCGACACTCTCGTCAACGCCGCCTTCTTCGTCGCGATCGGCATCGGTCTGCGCCACTCCTGGCTCGGGCGCTGGTCGGTGCCGCTCGGGCTGCTGAGCGGCGCCTCCATGCTGCTTTGCAGCCTATTCGCGGAATGGCTCGAGCGGCGCAGTCCCCCTGGAACGCGCGCGTATTCCGGCAAATGGGGATTCGATCCGGACGATGCGCTCTACCTGATGGGCCCGCTCGCCTGGCTCGGATGGCTGAGTCCCATCCTCGTCGGCGCGAGCGTCGGCGCCACGGCGATGATGCTCATCAGCGCCGTCCGCCTCAGGCGTTTGCGCGACGAGCAGGACGGGCGTGACGCGGAAGCGGCCGACCGTCATCGAGCCTCGCCGCCTTCCGCCTCCCCCTGCGGGGATCAGTTGGGCTTCAGGCCGTAGACGTCGAGCTCGCCGGGCACGCTCGTCGAGCCGTCCACTCCACCCGCATTGTTTCCCCGCGTGGCGATGTAGACCTTGCCGTTCGCGATCGTCGGAACGACGAACTTGACGGCGTTGCCCGCCGCGTCCGCGCTCACCATCGAGCTGTTCCACAGCTCGCTCGAGACGTTCGTCGCGTTGTACGCGTGCAGTACCGCGGGGCCGCAAGCCGTCGATCCGGGCGTGCAGTAGTCGCTCGTGTCGAGCGCCCACACGATGCCGTTCGTGGCTCCCGAGGCCGACACCGCCGGACTACCGCCCGGATATCCGAACCCGCCGGCGGGCGAGTTCGCCGATCCCGCCAAGCTGAATGTCGCGGTGGTCGGGCTGAGCTGGTACGCCGCGAGCTGCTGTCCGGCGCCGACCAAATAGAAGTAGTCGTTCCAGAACGCTCCGGTGCAGAAGATGACGCCGGCGTTCGGGTTCGAGAGATCCTCGGCGCCGATGCTGATCTTCTGCCAGGCATTGGAGTCGCCGAACCCGCCGAGATGGTCCCGGTTGAAGACGTAGAGATAGCCGTCCTTGCCGCCCGCGAGCGCGAGGTGCGTCACCGGGCTGCCGGCGGGCAGATCGGCGAGCACGGTGGCGCCGCCCGCGCCGAAGTCGTTGTCCTCGCTCTGGTCCGTCGCCTCGTCGGACGGGGCGAAGTACTGCAGGACCTGCAGGCTCGGGGAGAGCTGCAGCAAGGAGTCCCCGTAATCGTTGTTGGGCGCGCTCGCGCTGTTCGCATCGAACACCGCATTGCCGGTCACGACATACAGATCGTTGTTGGCATCGGCCGCCGGCGCTCCACCGCTCATCCAGATGCCGCCCTCTCCGACGTTCGGAGCCACGTTGAAGACTTGAGTTTGCGTCAAGGACGATCCGTTGTACTGGTAGCCGATGATCCAGCCGTAGTAAGGCGTCGCATCCTCGTGCGAGGCCCACGCGACGTACACCGTGCCGTTGACCAGCGCGAGGCCCGGCCGCTGATTCTCCTGCTGGGCGTTGAACGTGTCGCTCGTGCCGCCATCTGCGGTGCCCGGGAAGCTCGCGCTGATCAGAACCGGGGAGCCGGGCTTCTCGTTTCCGGTCGTGATGTCGATCGCGTGCAGGCGCTGATAGAATGTGAGCCCTCCCGTGGAGCTCGTCGATTTGGAGACGACGTAGACGGTTCCGGTCGTCGGATCGATGACGGGCGTCCCGGTCACCCCGATCTCCGGGGTGATATCGGCATAGCCCTTGCCGACGAGATAATTGGTGGTGCCGTCGGGCACCGGAGTCTCGCCGCTCGTTCCGCCGTGGCTCCCGTCGATCAGATTGGCCGACCAAAGCTGCACACACGGGCTCGCATCCGCGTCGAAGGCGAACAGGCTGTCGTGCTGTGTCGCGACGATCACGACGTTGTGCTTCGCCCCGCTCACCGTGACGTTGGCGACCCAGAGCGGCTGCGCGTAGATCGCGCCGTCGACGCTGCAGGAGAAGAGCTTCCCGAAGCTCGTCGTGTTGACGTTCGCCGGAGTGAGCGCATATTCCTGCGTGTTCGCCCCGTCGCGATCGAGATCGTCGCGATAGGTGTAGACCCCGGTCAGACTCGTGACGCCCGCCGTCGCCGAGCTGCTGTCGGCTGGATTGGAGACGCTCGTCGAGGTGATGGTGTAGACCCCGGGGGCCGACGGCGCCGTGAACGTGACGCTCGTACCGCTCTTGCTCGTCGTCGCGCTGAATGACCCGCCGCTCGGGGACACGCTCCAAGTGACACCGGCCGTATCGCTCGTCGTCGCCACCAGCGAGATCTGCTGAGCCTCCACGAGCCCCAGACGCTGCGGCGAGATCGACACGGAGACGTTCTGAGCCGCGGACGAGCTGCTCGACGCTGAGCTACTCGAGGACGAGCTGCTGGACGAGGAGCCGCCTGCGCCCGAGCCGCTCTGCTGCGCCGAGGCGCTCGGGCTCGACGAGCCGGAGCCGCCCCCGCCGCATCCGAAGAGCTGCGACAGCGCCGCGAGCAGCCCGAGCGAGAGGAGCATCGCCCCCGTGCTCCGGGGGCGCCGTGCCTGCGTTCGAATCCATCCACTCATGAGCGGTCTCCGCCTCGCCCCTCGGTCGGGCGCCGTGCTCGTTAGAACGCGTAGTAGGGTCCCGTGCCCGCGGTGGTGTTCTCGCCCGCGAAGGCGATGTAGACGTTGCGACCGTAGAAGAACGGCAACCCCCAGATGAATAGGGAGCTCGCATCCTGCGAGTACGCGGCCGGGAGCAGGCCGCCCAGGTTGTCGAACGCCGTATCGGCCCCGCTCTGATTGAGCGTGTCGGCATCGCCGATACTGAAGCTCACCGCCGCGGGCGTCGCCGCCGACGTTGCCGAATTGGTCGTCGCGCCGCTCACCGTCGCCGTGAGCGCGAGCTCAGAGGTCGGACAGTAGTAGCCCGTGTCCGTCGTGCACTGGGGAATGCTCGTCTCGGAGCTCGCGCCAAAGAAATAGGCGTTCGCCCCGGTGTCGAAGTAGCTGGCCGACAGAGTCTGGCTGTCGTAGCTCGTGACGACGGTCCCGAGCGTCGGATCGGCCGGCACGACCGTCTGTGTCGTGATGGCGTTGTTGCTCTCCGTGCCGATGCCGAACACGATCTGGCCGGTCACGCTCGGCTCGCCGGCGTCCGGCTGCCCGCTCGCGGGGGCGATGGACGGCAGCTCGATGATCAGGCCGTTGTTGTCCTGCGGGAACATCGTGACCGGATTGGTCAGTTGCTGCGCGACGGGCACCGACTCGTCCTGACACGGGCTCGTCGTGGAGCAGCCGTAGTACATTGAGGCGATCACCGTTCCTGCATGCCCCGAGCAGCTCGTTCCACAATCCTGCGCGAAGGGGCTCACGCCGAGAATGCCGTTCGCGAGAAGGCTTTGTGGCGTATCGAGCGCCGTCCCGCCGCTGCCGGCACAATCGGACGGCGTCGAGTAGGCCGAAGTCGCGGCGGATCCGATGATCTGCACCGGAACGTTGGACGCGGTCTCTCCCCCGATCTGAACGTCTGCGGTCGCCACCTCGCCGAAGGCGTACCCGCCGTTCGCGTATTGGCTGTTCCCCAACTGGGTGCACTCCGCGACCGTGTTGCCGCTGGTGTCCACTTCCGCCGGCAGCGAAACGGACGTCAGCGCGGATGCAAGGATCCGCAAGCCCGAGGAGCCGGTGTCCACCTGCACATGATCGATGCTCTGACACGTCGTCGTGCCGTGAATGCAAACCGTCACCGTCACGAACAAATAGTTGTCCGGCGCGTCGCCGCTGCAGATCGAGCTCGGTCCGCAATCCACCGCGGCCGAAACGACGTTATTCGGCGTGCTGCCGCCGGAGCCGCCGCTACCCGTCCCGCCCGAGCCTGTCCCACCGGTGCCGCCCGTGCCGGTTCCGCCGCTGCCGCCGGTGCTTCCACTGCCGGTGCTGCCCGTGCTGCCGGTGCCGCCACTTCCCGTGCCGCCGGTGCCGGTACTTCCGCCTGAAGTGGACCCGGAGCCCGTCGTGGAGCCCGAACCGCTCGTCGTGGCTCCGGACGCGCTCGACTGGGAGCCCGTGCTCCCTCCGGTGTCCGCCGCGGTTGACGCAGCGACGGTGTTCGAGCCGCCTCCGCCTCCACCGCAAGCCATCAAGCTCCCGATCGCCACTCCCAACAGAGCAACCCAAATGACGCGCATCGGCATCTCCGTCATCGTGGCGTGCTGTGCAATCGATGTTTCGCTCTGAGGCTGCATATTGTTTATCCTCGACTTTCCTCGGTGTTCGACATCGGTTCCCGCTGCGAAGGCACAGGGGCACCCGCGGACTGCTTCGATACGCCGGTTGTCCGGATCCAAACTCCGGCGCCCGACGCGCAATCCCAATTCAAATTCCCGATGAGCTGATGAGCGACTCCCTGTCGTTCGGATCGATCTCCTCGATGTCCTCCAGTCGCTTTTATTGCGGCGTCAACGCAGTGCCATTCCGTCCTATCTCGACCTGAAGCGGATGAGCAGAAGCGGTCGGCGGGTCGCATAAAGCGTGCCCAGGGGAGCGGCTCCGGAGGCGAGCTCGGATAAGCTTCGAGGAAGAGGCGCCCGGTCCCCGCGGATGTCGGCGCCTCGAAGTGGCTCGCTCAGAGCCGGCGGATTGAGGAAAGGCGATGCGGCAGGCGACCCGCAGCCACTGCCTTTATGGCCGAGTGGCTTACGAGTACGACGGGCGCGCCGGTCCTGCCGGCTATTGTCGTTTTGAGGATCGCCGCCGCCGCGAGCGCTTGCGGCGTGCCGAGGATCTGCTCGGCACTCGCGCGCCCGAGCGGCGCGCCTCCGAGAGCCCGATGGCGATCGCCTGCGCGCGGCTCTTCACCTTGGCGTGCGAGCGCCCGCTGCGCAGCGTCCCGCGCTTCTGCTCCCTCACGACGCGAGCCACCTTGCGCGAGCTCGACTTGCTGTAACGGCGTGCCACGGATCACCCCATCCCGGGTTAGGGCTCGATCTCGAGCCTGTTGATCACATCGACGACGCCTTTGATGTGTTTGGCGTCCCGTTCCGCTCGGTCTTTCGCATCGGCGGAGTCGACGTGCCCGGTCAATGCGACGACGCCGTCCTTGGTCTTCACGCTGATGTGGGCCGCTCGCTTTCCGAAGTCGCCGACGAGTTCCGACTTGACCTTGGTCGTGATGTAGGAATCCTTGACGGGGTGCTGATCCGCCGCGAGGGCGGTGCCCAGAGACAGGCCGCACAGCACGGCGGTCATCGAGATCAGTCGTTTCCGGTACATGTCAGTTCTCCACGTGGATTGAGCCTGCAAACCATGAAAATCGCCTCGAAACTCGCACGCCGAGCTCATTTTGCGGCGCACGAGATCCGCGATCCGGAACCTCCCGCGACGTGGAGAATTAACGGTCGAGGCGCGCAGAAGCTCCATGTCCACGGCATCATCGATGAAGGCACGCACGGTCATCGTCACCGGCAGCACGGCCGGTGTCGGGCGCGCGATCGCGGAACGGTTTGCGAAAGCCGGAGATCGCGTGGGACTCATCGCCCGGGACGCCGAGGCGCTCGAGCAGCTGCGCGAGGAGCTGGCACGCCAAGGCGCCGAGGCCGCCGCAGAGCCGGCGGATGTCGCCGATGCGGACGCGATGTTCCAGGCCGCCGCACGGCTCGAGGCACGGCTCGGACCGATCGATATCTGGATCAACGATGCGATGGAGACGATTTTCTCCCCCGTCGCAGACCTCACGCCGAACGAGTTTCGCCGGGTGACCGAAGTGAGCTACCTCGGCTTCGTCTACGGCACGATGGCGGCGCTCAAGTCGATGCGCCGCCGCCGCCGAGGCCGCATCATCCAGATCGGCTCGGCGCTCGCGTATCGAGGCATACCGCTGCAGTCGGCATACTGCGGCGCCAAGCACGCGATCCGCGGATTCACCGACTCGCTGCGGACCGAGCTCATGCACGAACAGTCCGGCATCCGGATCAGCATCGTCGAGCTACCGGCCGTCAATACACCCCAGTTCGATTGGGCCCGGGTACGTCTGCCGAGAACGCCGCGTCCCATGGGGCGCCCGGTGGAGCCCGAGGTGGTTGCCGACGCGGTCTTTCGAGCGGCGCTCGGGTCCTGGCGGGAATACTGGCTCGGCTTACCGACGATCGTCACCATACTCGGCAATACCGTCGTGCCGGCCTACCTCGATCGGTATCTCGCGCGAACCGCGTTCGACGGCCAGCAGACTCACACGGCGGTCGGCCCCGACCGCGAGGACAATCTCGAGCATCCGGTGAGAGGGTTGCACCGCACCCGCGGCTCATTCGAGGCAGAAGCTCGATCGCGCGCTCCGCTCGTCGCCGGGGAGCCCGTTCGGCTCGCGGTCTTCGCCGCCGGAGCGCTGGTGTTCATGGGGCTCGGCGCGGGCCTCGCGGCGCTGCGCCGTCCGCGTCGAGGCGTTCGGCCACCTTCTCGGTGAGCTCCGATCGTCGTCGCAGCAGGCATACGTGACGCGGAAGGGCGCCACCTACGGACTTGCGGGTCGTCCCGAGAGCGATTCGCTCCACGGCCACGCCGTCACGGCTTCATGAGTCGCCAGTGGGGAGACTCCTCTTCGTCCTTCTCCTCCTTCTGCTGTTCCTGTTGATCCGTGCACGTGGCTCGAGCTCATGAACCACCTGCCGGATGAGGTGCCACACGAATTCGATGAACGGTGCGGCGTCCTCATCCACCTGTGCCCGCTCGATCGAGCGAAAGAAGGGAAAGCGCTCATCGCTTCGGATCGTGACCCACGGAAGGCCCGCGCTCAAAAGCGCGTGATTCATGAGCAACCGACTCAGACGCCCGTTGCCGTCCATGAAGGGGTGAATAGTCACGAACTCGAGATGAACGAGGAGTGCTCGCGTGATCGGATCGAGGTCCTTCCGCGCCGCAAACCGCTCGAGCCCGGCGATGAGGTCGGCAAGCTTCTTGGGGTTCGGAGGCACGTAACGCCAGCCTCGAAGGCCAACGCTACTTGGTCGCCAGCCGCGCAGCGCCACAGGGTCCGTGATGCCCGCGTCGACCGACGGGCGAAAGAGCGCCTCGGCGATCCACTTCCGCGCGGAGCCTGTTGGAGAGGCTCGGGAACGGCGATGCGCGTGCCTACGCCCGTGCGCGCCGGCGTTGTCCGGCGATGGGAGATGCGTCGCACGAAATATTCGAGCTGCCGCGCGAGAGGGTCATTGCGCAGACGAAAGCCGGGACATAGCGTCAGCTTGTACTCGCTCTGATTCGCGCCCTGATACGAGGCAAGATCTTCGGGTGGTGAGAAGTCCTCAAGGTGCACTCGGATCGCGGCGACGCCGGCGACCGCTGCCGGCTGATAGCGCTTGAGCACTAGCGCGACGACGGGCCAGTAGTTCGCGAGGAATGCTGCGCGGCCCTCCACACTCTTATCGGTCGTGAGCACCCAGGCACGCCTGCCCGCATAGCCATGTTTCCGTAATAAATGCTAGCCATGTATCCGTAACTTGGTCAATCCGCCGCGCTC
>JASHSR010000274.1 GCA_030038645.1 Gammaproteobacteria bacterium | reverse complement strand
TTCCTCGTCATCCTCGAGAATCAATCCTTCGAGACCGCCTTCGGACGGCGCTCGCGAGCGCCTTATCTCGCGCGGACGCTCAGGCGCCGCGGCATGCTGCTCAGGCGCTATTACGCGATCGGCCACAACAGCCTCGACAACTACATCGCCCTCGTGAGCGGGCAGGCGCCGAACGAGGACACGCAGGCGGACTGCGTACGCTACAGCGACTTCGCGCTTCGCCGGCCTGGGCTCGATGCTCACGGCCAGGCGATCGGGCAGGGCTGCGTGTATCCCGCGATCGTCGAGACGCTCCCGGATCAGCTCGAGGCGGCCGGCCTCACCTGGAAGGGCTACATGGAGGACATGGGCAAGGACCCGCGGCGCGAGAGCGCGACGTGCGGGCACGTGCCGCTTGGCGCCGCGGACCCGCTGCAGACGGGCACTCCGCGCGATCAGTACACCGACAAGCACGATCCGTTCGTGTACTTCCACTCCATCATCGACGACCCTGCGCGCTGCAGCGCGCACGTCGTCAATCTCGAGCAGCTGCCGAAGGATCTCGCGCGCGCGGCGACGACGCCGAACTACGCCTTCATCACGCCGAGCCTCTGCCACGATGGGCACGACGAGCCGTGCGTGGACGGGGAGCCGGGCGGCCTGCTCTCCGCGAATGCCTTCCTGCGCAAGTGGGTCCCGCTCATCCTGCGCTCGCCGGCCTTCCGGCGGGACGGCCTGCTCATCGTGACGTTCGATGAGTCCACCGCGCAGGGCGCGAGGATGGCGGCGGCGTGCTGCGGCGAGCAGCCGCTGCCCGGAGCGCACCTTCCGCCGGGCCTCGTCGGTCCCGGCGGAGGGCGGATCGGCGCGCTGCTGCTCTCGCCGTTCATCGCGGCCGGGACCGTCTCCGACACGCCGTACAACCACTACTCGCTGCTGCGCTCGGTCGAGGAGATCTTCGGGCTCGCCCCGCTCGGGTATGCGGCCGACCCCGGGCTCAGCCCGCTCCCAATCCCGCTTCGATCTGCTTCCACAGCGCATCCTTCAGGATCTGCAGCCGCTTCCCGCTGAAGTTCGGCCACTTGAGCGCGCGGAGCAGGATCGGCCGCCCGCGGCGGATCAGCGCCATCTGGCCGACGACGGTCAACGCGCGGATGACCGTTTCCGGATCGCCGGGCGGGCGCCCGAGAATGCGCGCGACGATCTCCGCCGAGAGGCGCGTGATCGCGCCGGCGACCCGCTCGAACAGCACGTCGAAGGCGGCGCTGCGCTCGATCTGCGCGCGCGTGAAGAACAGGACCCAGCTCTCGGGGCGCTCGGTGGCCATGCTCTCGAGGAACGGCTCGAGCACCATCTCGAGCAGCCCGAGCAGCGCCGGCCGCGAGAGGTCGGGGTCGCTCAGCGAGGCGCTCACGCGAGCGGCGGCCGGAGCGAGGCGCGCGCGGACATCGGCGGTGATGTACTCGGCGCAGGCGAGGTGCAGGCCCTCCTTGCCGCCGAAGTAGTACTGCAGCGCCGGCAGGCTCACCGCCGCGCGCCGGGCGATGGCGCGCGTGGAGGTCCGCTCGTAGCCGAGGCTGCCGAACATGTCGATCGCGGCCTCGATGATCTTGCGGCGCGTGCGCTCGCCGCGGGCGTAGCCGCCGCCGGCCGGATGGCGCCGCGGCGGCCTGCCCGTCCCCGGATGCGCTCGATTCCTGCGGTGGTGCGTGGCCTTTCGAGGCATACCCGCCAATCTCTATCATTTGACAGATATCTATCGCACGATAGACTATTCCGGCACGAAAGTCGAGCCGCCCCGCCCCGGCGGCTCCGGAGGAGCGGTTGGTGAAACGCTGGATCCCCATTGTGATCGTCGTCGCCGCCGCGGCCGGGCTCGCGTGGTGGCTCACGCATCGGCACGCCGCCCGGACGCAGATCGTCCTCTACGGCAACGTCGACCTGCGCCAAGTCGATCTCGCGTTCAACAACAGCGAGCGGATCGCCGCCGTGCTGGTGCAGGAGGGGGACCGCGTGAAGCGCGGACAGGTGCTCGCGCGGCTCGACACCAGCCGTCTCGCGCCGCTGCTCGCGCAGGCGCAGGCGGCGATGGAGGCTCAGCACGACGTGGTGGAGCGCATGCATCACGGCAGCCGGCCCGAGGAGATCGCCGAGGCCCGCGCGAACGTCGCGCTCGAGGAGGCCGATGCGCGCGAGGCCGCCCGCAAGTACCAGCGCCTGCTCAGCGTCTCTGAGACCTCGGGCGGCAAGGCGGTGAGCCGGCTCGATCTGGATGACGCCAAGGCGGCCGCCGATGTCGCCGAGGCGCGGCTCAACGTCAACCGCAAGGCGCTCGCGCTCGCCGTCGCAGGCCCGCGCAAGGAGGATGTCGCGCAGGCGGAAGCGCAGCTCGCGGGCGAGGAGGCACAGGTCGCGCTGCTCAAGCAGGAGCTCGCCGACGCGGAGCTGCGAGCGCCCCTGGATGCGACCGTGAGCTCGCGCATCGCCGAGCCCGGCGACATGTCCTCCCCGCAGAAGACGGCGTTCACGCTCGCCATCACCGACCCCAAATGGGTGCGCGCGTACCTCTCCGAGCCCGACCTCGGCCTCGTGCATCCGGGCATGCGGGCGACCGTCACCGTCGATGCCTTTCCCGATCGGTCCTTCTCCGGCTGGGTGGGCTTCATCTCGCCCGTCGCGGAGTTCACCCCGAAGACGGTGGAGACCGAAGACCTGCGCTCGAGCCTGGTCTACGAGATTCGCGTGTTCGTGGAGGACCCGGACGATCGGCTGCGCCTCGGCATGCCGGCGACCGTGCACCTGCCGCTGCCGCGGGCGGCGCCGGCAAGCGGGGGCGCGGGACGATGAGCTCGGACGCTCCCCGGGAGGCGCGCTCGCAGACTCGCGCTGCGCCGGTGGTCGCCGGTCGAGCGGTCCGCAAGGCGTTTCGGGTCGGCGCGGAGAAGAAGGACCTCATCCAGGCGCTCGACGG
>JASHSR010000273.1 GCA_030038645.1 Gammaproteobacteria bacterium | reverse complement strand
GCTGCACGCTCGCGGTGATGTCGCTCACGCTCACCAGCACGTGCTTCACGCGCCCCGTCGGCCCGGTGACGCGGTGGAAGTCGAACTGCAGATACCTCGCGTCCTCGCCGCCGTGCCCGTTGTCCACATGGATCTCGAGCTGCCCGAGCGGATTGATGCTCTTCATCAGGTTCTCGTGCGCCCGCTCGCCCCAGAGCAGCTTGATGTACTTGGTCGCGGTCGCGAGCGTCGCCGCCGGCACGAGATCCTTCAGGAGCTCCTCGAAGGGCAGTCCGGCGAAGCTCTTCTTGCCGAACAGCCGCGTGAGCGCGTGCGACCAGACCGAGCCGATGCGGTAGTCGGCATCGAGCAGGAAGAAGCCCTCGCGCACCGTGCGCAGGATGTCGCGCGTCTGCTCCTCCGCCTCGCGCGCCGCGCGCTCGTTGCGCGCCCGCGCGACCTGCAGATACGCCGCCGCGATGCCGAGGAGAATCGCGGCGAGCACGCCGCCCGAGAGCAGCAGGCGCAGCCGGCTCGCCTCCGAGGTCACCTCCCTCTGCAGCTTCGAGGCGAGCGATCCGAGCAGCGCGTGCAGCTGCTCGGAGTTCTCCCGCGCGAAGAGCTGCGCGCGCTTCACGTCCATGTAGTGCTCGCGCCCCGCCTTCGAGAAGGAGCTGCCGGCGTCGGTGTCGACGTACGGCTCGCCCGCGAAGGAGGTGACCGGATCGAGCACCGGCGCATACTGGCGCCACAGCTGCATCGCATCCGTGAGCTCCTCCGAGCGTCCGAGGCGCGCCTTACCGAGCCGCTCGAGGTCGCGATTGAACGAGACCGTCGTCGTCTTCAGATCCGCGAGCGCCTGAGCGGCGTAGCTGCGCTCCTCGAGGCGGTCCCGCAGCGCGGAGAGCTGCTCGTCGAGGATGGCCGGGTAGGCCTGCAGGCCGCTCGCGGTCTGCAGCGCTCCCACGTCGACGGTCACTTGCCTCGCGAGCCTCGAGCCCACGAGCAACACGACGCCCATGACGACCGCCACCAGGAAGCCGATGCCGAAGGTGACGATCTGACGGGCACGTTGCACACCGAACACGTTCATCTTTGGCTCCACACTCGATGGCTCGACCGGCTCGGGCGGCGTCGTGCGGGTCCTCGGTCGTCAGTCTTTCGGCGCGTCGAAGCGAATGACCATGCGCGTCGGGATCGCCGCGGGCGGGGCCTCGAAGCGCCACCGAGACACGGCGGTGATCGCCGCGTAGTCGAACACGCCGCGCGGAGTCGACTTCACCACCCGTACGTCACGAGGTCGGCCGTCTAGATCTACGGTGAACTCGACGATGACCGACCCCGAGATGTGCGCATCGAGCGCCGCTTCCGGAAATTCCGGGGCCGTGTAGCGAATGCGTTTCGGCACGTAGTGGGCGATCGCGCCCGAGCCGGATCCGGCGGACTGCGCCGCGGGCTTGGCGGCGGCAGTGACGATCTCCTCGACCGCCTGGACGAGGACCGGGTCGGCGCCCCAGCGCCGGGCCACCGCGAGATCCGCGCTCATTTGCGCAACCTTGCCCGCCCGCGCGGAGGCCGTTGCCCGCTCGAGCAGACTCGAGGCGAGCTCGAGTCCGATGGAGTGCACCGTCGAGCTGTCCCCGTAAGTGCTCTTCAGCTGCGTGAGGTAGTAGAGGGCGCTGTCGTTGTCGGGGGCCGTGAGCGCGCCGTTCTGTATCCGGTCGCGCGCGAGCTGGGCGAGGTGGTCCGCGGCGGCCGTCGCAGCCTTCTCGCGCGCCGCAGCGACCCCGAGCTGGTAGGCGGAGAGCTCGGCGGCCGTCATGCCGGCCGCGCGAGCCTCGGCCACCCACTTGTCGGCCTGGGCGGAATTGCCGGCGACGGCGGCATTGCGTGCCGCGAGCAGGTATGCCGCGACGAGGTCGCGCGTGCCCCGCTCCGCGGCCGGATCATCGGGCGCGAGCTGCCGCAGCTGCTGCAGGTAGTACTTCGCACTGTCGTTGCTCGGATCGAGGAGGCGGCCCTCGCGGATCCGCGTGTTGAGCAGGTCCGTGAGGCGCGCGACGCGCGCCTCGCTCTGGTCGCGCGAGAGCTCCGCGCGCCACTTCGCGAGCTGCGCGGAGGACACGGCGCCCGATTGCTGTGCTTGACGGACGAGAGCCGTCGCCCGATCGACGTCGCCGTCCTAGAACGCGCCTTTGACCTCCGCCTGCAGCAGCCGCCCCTCGAGCGTGCTCAGTCGGATATCGCCGGGCGCCGCAATCTTCAGATCCGCGATCGCGCTCGCCGCCTCGTCGTAATGGCCGGCGGTCATCGCATCGTCGAAGCGCGACATCAGCACGTTCGCGAGGCGGCCCATGCCGTCCCGCGCCTCGCCGTTCGTCGGGTCCACCTTGAGCGCCGAGCGGTAGTACAGCAGCGCGCAGTTGCTCGCCGGCTCGGTGTAGCGCCGCTCGCGCATGGCGAGCCGTGCCTTCTCGAGGAGCTCATCCAGCGTGCCCGCGACGAGCGGCACTTGAGCGGCCTCGTGCGCCGCCGCGACCGGCTGCGCTCTCACGACGACGGTCGCGACGCCTGCCGCGATACCATCCTCCGAACCCTGCTCCGCGGCGCCGGGCGCAACGCCGGCTGCCGCAGCGCCTGTCCCTGCGACGCTGGGTCCCGCGGCGCCGGCTCTTGCGGCGGCTGCCGCAGGAGCGCCGGCTCCAACGGCTCCCGCTGCGGAAGCGCCCGGCATGTGCGCGCCGGCCACCGCCGCCGAATGCGTCTTGTTGTGAACGTAGAGCCCCACCGCTGCCGCTCCGGCCACGAGGACGGCCGCGATTACCGTGACGACGAGGCGCTTCCGCGACGGCGGCTCCTCGTCCGAGGTCTCGAGCGCCGCCGGCGGCTCCGGTTGGCGCTCGGGAACGATCGGAGCCCTCGATGCAGCGCGGGCGTCCGCGGCTCGCTCCGCGCCGCGAGGCGCATTGCGCTTGGCCACGGCGTCGGCGAGCGCGCCCTCGAGTATCGCGGCGGTCTTGCGCGGATCGACCGGAATGGGCAGCACGGCAAAGACGTTTGAGCTCTTCAGTCCTCCGGCCACCGTCTTCTCCGAGTCGGCCGGCGCGAACACGACGAGCGGCAGATGCGGGGCTTGCGTGCGCGCGCGCTCCACGTCGCCGCGCAGGTCCGCGGTATCGCGCGAGTCGATCAGGAGAATCTGAGCGCGGCGCGAGCCCGAGAGATGCTCGAGCGCCGTCGCCAGGGAGTCGACCGGCCGCACCGCGATCTGTCCGCCGAGCGCCTCTCCGAGCTCGAGCAGAAAATCGTCCTGTACGGTGATCGCGAGGGCCTCGCCCGAGGGCTTGACCGAGGAGTGAGCGCTCGAGCCCGGCTCGCCGGCGGAATCGGGAAGCGTGCGGGAAGGAGTCGAAGCAGGACTTGCCACAGTAGTCTCCGTGCGCAAGGCGCCCGAGACGCACAATCCGACAGTGGAAGCGCCGAGCCGCCTGAAACCAGCTGGACGAGCATAGTTTCCGTCCTCGTACCCGCCTTGCGTCAGTTCACATTACGAGACGCCAGCGTCGCGCCGCGCAGACGGCGCCGCGCAAACTCTGCGCAACCGCTCGTTTTTCTTTCGCTGCGCGAGGCCGCCTCATCGCAAGTGGCCGCGCTCTCACGGAATTATGGTGAGCCGAGCCGACTCGTCCGATGGCACGCCGAGTGCGGCTGGGTGGTAGGGGACGTCCGACGCCGAGGGATTCGCAGAGGCTGCGGCGGCCCGCCGAGCTGATCGCGGGGCGAGCTGATCCGGGGCGAGCTGATCGAGAAGGCCGAGCTGAACGGGGAGGCCGAGCTGATCTCAAGGGGCCGAGCTGATCGAGGGGATCGACGCGACGCTCGCAACTCTCTCGTGACTCTCGAGCGTCGTGGAGATCGGCGTGCACCCTCCCGAGGCGTCTCGCGGCGCCTCGAGTCCCACTAGATTACCGAAAAGCGGCGGCGAGAGCACTCTTGATCTGCGGCTCCAAGCGGTCGACCATGATCGAGGCGCTCGAGCGTCACGCCGCGCTCGGCGCAACCCTGCGCGCCGCGTCCCCGTCCCCACAGCTCACGCGGGCATGGCGCGCGTGCGAGCTGAGCTTGCCAGCTCAAGATGCGGCTCGCCGAATGGGAATGCATTTTGCTTTGAGGTTGAGGCACGAGTGAACAATTTATTGTTGTGATCGTCTTAACGTAGTAGATGATGCGGGAGTTGAGGGCCATCACATTCCGAGCGACGGGTTCGATTTAAGTTAAGGCCAACGCTCGCCGCGCCATTGCACGGGCCGGGTCGCTTGAATGCCGGAGCCGGAGGGAAGGCCGATGAAACCGCACTCTTCCGAGGGGGATCAGATGGATCGAGCCGAGGAGTTCCTCGAGTCTCTCAGCTCCTTCAGCCGCCTGCACAGGGCGCAGCGGTGGGAAGGGACGTTCGGGGATTTCGTCAAGGTCATCTTACCGCAGAGCCCGGCGGCCGTCGCCCGCACGAGCCACCAGTACATCTGGGACATGCTGCGCTGGCACGGCCAAAGCGCGAGTGCCGACGCGAGCGACACCGTCAAGGCGCGCGAGCTGCTCAAGCGCGAGCTGTTCGGTATCGACGAGCCGCTCTCCCGCGTGGTCGAGTACTTCAAGGCCTCCGCCGCCGGCTCCGACGTGGGCCGCCGGCTCATGCTGCTCCTGGGGCCGCCCTCCGGCGGCAAATCGACGCTCGCCATCCTGCTCAAGCGCGGCCTCGAGGAGTACAGCCGCACGGAGGCCGGCGCGCTCTATGCCATCAAGGGCTCGCCGCTTCGCGAGAACCCCCTGAACCTGGTCCCCGCGAGCCTGCGGCCGGAGTTCCGCGAGCGCTACGGCGTCGATGTTCAAGGAGAGCTGTCCCCCTGGGCGCGCGAGCTCGTCGAGCGGGAATTCGAAGGAGACTTCGTCCGCGTGCCGGTGGAGCGCATCTTCTTGTCGGAGGCCTCGCGCACCGGCATCGGAACCTACGCTCCCCACGACCCGACGACCGCCGACATCGCGGACCTGGTCGGGTCGGTGGACCTCGCCAAGGTCGCCCAGATCGGCGACGAGGGCGACCCGCGCGCCTGGTCCTGGTCGGGCGCCGTCTACGCCGCGAGCCGCGGCGTGCTCGAGATGATCGAGATCCTGAAGGTCAAGCGCGAGTTCCTGTACCTGCTGCTCACGATGACCCAGGAGAAGAACGTCAAGGTCTCGCGCTTTCCGCTCATCTACCTGGATGAGACCATCCTGGCGCACACCAACCTCGCCGAGTTCCACAAGTTCTTGCAGGAGAAGGAGAACGAGGCGCTGCTCGACCGTATGGTGATCATCAAGGTCCCCTATGCGCTCTCCTATCGCGATGAGGCCCGCATCTACCAGAAGCTCGTCTCCGGGGCGGCAGCTTTCCGCGACGTGCACCTTGACCCTCACGTGCTCGATCTCGCCGCGGTGTTCGCCATCCTCACGCGGCTGGTCAAGCCCGAGCGCGAGGGTCTCGACCTGCCGAAGAAGCTGCGCCTCTATGCCGGCGAAGCCGTCGAGGGGGTTCCGGAGACGGAGGCGGTGCGCCTCAAGCAGGAGGTTCCGGACGAGGGTTTGACCGGGGTTAGCCCCCGATTCGTCATCAATGCCATCTCGAATGCCATCACCCGCGGCAACACTCACAGCCTCACCAGCATGGAGCTGCTCCTCGCGTTGAAAGACGCCATCGACAGCGATGCGCGCGTCGACGCGAAGCAAAAGAAGGCGTGGGTCGACCACCTTGTCACGGCGCGCAAGGAGTTCTACAACCGCTGGGTGAAAGAGGATGTGCACCGCGCCATGTTCGCGTCGTTCGAGGATGAGGCGCAGCAGCTGCTCGAGAAGTACCTCGACGAGGTCGAGGCCTCGCTCGACCACCGCCAGGTGACCGATCCCATCACCGGGGAGACGCGGCCGGCCGATGAGCGCTTCCTGCGCTCCGTCGAGGAGAAGATCAAGGTGTCCGACTCCGGCAAGCTCTCGTTCCGGCAGGAAGTGGTGCGCAAGGCGATGGTCGCGTTCAAGGCCGGGGAGAAGTTCAAGCTCACGAGCCATGCGCGCATGCGCGAGGCGATCGAGCAATATCTTTTCGAGGAGCGGCGGGACGTTTTGCGCCTCGTCACCTCGACCGCCCGGCCGGACGAGGAGGCGCGCCAGAAGATCTCGGTGGTTCAGGAGCGCCTCGTGAAGGAGTACGGTTACGACGAGCACAGCGCGAAGGAGGCGCTGAGCTACGTCACCACGTTGCTGGCCCAGGAGTAGCGCAAACGCACATCCGAGAGCAGGACAGAGCGCCATGAGCGAGAGCGGTAAGGAGAAAGGCGCACTGAGCCTCGAGAAATGGTACGACCTGTTCTCGCGCGGGGCGCGAGACTGGCTGCGGCACGACGAGAAGGTGCGCGAGTCGGTTCGCGAGCACCTGCCCAGGATCATCGCGGGCGGCGATGTCTTGGGAGAGAACGCACGGACGGTTCGCGTTCCCGTGCGCATGCTCGAGCACTACCACTTCCGCCTGCGGCGCCCCGGTGAGTCCCAGGGGGCCGGCCAAGGCCAAGTCAAACCGGGCGATGTGCTGCAGGATCCGAGTGCGGAGCCCGGTGTCGGCGAGAAGGGCCCAGGCGGCCAGGATCAGGGTGAGATCCA
>JASHSR010000272.1 GCA_030038645.1 Gammaproteobacteria bacterium | reverse complement strand
CGCCCCGATGCCTTCGACCTGCTCGAATTCTGCCATAGCGGCGCGCAGGACTCCCTGCAATCCGCCGAAGTGCTTGAGCAGCGCCCGCCGCTTGGCCGGCCCGAGGCCGGGGATCGTCTCGAGCACGGACTCGCTGTAGCGCCGCGCCCGCCGGCGGCGGTGCCCGGTGATCGCGAACCGGTGCGCCTCGTCGCGGACGCGCTGCACCAAGCGCAGGGCGGGAGAGTGCGGATCGAGCGCGCGCGGCGCGCCCGCGCCGTGAACGAAGAGCCGCTCCTGCCCAGGCCTGCGGTCCGGCCCCTTCGCGACGCCGACGAGCGTCAAGTCCGCGAATCCGAGGGCCGCGACGACCGAGTGCACTTCGCTCACCTGGCCCGCGCCGCCGTCGATGAGCAGCAGATCCGGCGCGGGAACCTCACCGTCGCGGATCCGGGAGTAGCGCCGCTCGAGCGCTTGGCGCAGAGCGCCATAGTCATCGCCCGGGGTGACGCCCGTGATGTTGAACCGGCGGTACTCCTTCTTGAGCGGACCCTCGGTCCCGAAGACGACACAGGATGCGACCGTGCCCTCCCCTCCGGTGTGGCTGATGTCGAAGCACTCGATCCGCGACGGCGGCTCCGGCAGATCGAGCGCCGCCGCGAGGTCGGCAAGCATCTCCTCGACGCCCCGGCGCTGCGCGAGCCGCATGCGAAGCGCTTGCGTCGCGTTCTCCTCCGCGAGCTCGACCCACCTCGAGGCGATCCCGCGCTGCGGGCGACGAATGCCAACGTCGTGGCCCGCGCGCTCCTTCAGGATCTGCGCGAGCGAGTCGGCATCCGGCAGCTCGCGCCCGACGATGAGCTCGCGAGCCGGCTCCTGGGCGCCGTAGTACTGCAGCATGAACGAGCGCAGCGCCTCATCCGGCTCCGAGAGCGTCGCCCGGGGAAAGTAGCTCGTCGTGCCGAGATTGCGCCCGCCCCGCACGATCATCACGCTCACCGCGTACTCGCCCGGCTCCCCGACGATCGCGAGCACGTCCGCGTCCCGGTCCGCCTCGGCCGTCACGATCTGCTCGGCCTGGATGCGCTTGAGCGCGGCGAGCTGATCGCGGATCTGCGCCGCGCGCTCGAACTCGAGCCGTCCCGCCGCCTCCTCCATCCGGGTCTCGAGCTCCGCGTTCACCTCGCCGCTGCGCCCCTCGAGCACCTTCACCGCGCTCGCCACGTCCTCGGCGTACGCCTCGCGGCCGATGAGGCCGACGCAGGGCGCCGAGCAGCGCCCGATCTGGTGCTGCAGGCACGGTCTGCTGCGGTTCGCGAAGAACGTGTCGCGGCAGTTGCGGATGAGGAAGAGCTTCTGCAGCCCTTGCAGCGTCTCGCGCACGGCGCCCGCGCTCGGGAACGGCCCGAAGTAGCGGCCCGGCCGGTTGCGGGGACCGCGGTAGAAGGCGAGCCGAGGGAACTCGTGGTCCGTCGCGAGATGAATGTACGGGAAGCTCTTGTCGTCCCGCAGGACGACGTTGAAGCGCGGCTTGTGCTCCTTGATGAGGTTGTACTCGAGCAGCAGGGCCTCGGTCTCGGAATTGGTGACCGTCACCTCGATCGCGGCGATCTGCTGCACGAGCGCCTGCACTTTCGGAACGACGTTGCCGGGATTGAAGTAAGTCCCCACGCGGTCCTTCAGGTTCTTCGCCTTGCCGACGTAGAGCAGCACTCCGCCTGCGCCGTACATGCGATAGACGCCGGGGCGCCGCGGAAGCGACGCCACGTACTCCTTCGGATCGAATGTCTGGACCTTCGCCACCGAGTCATCCACCGTACGCGCGGCCGAGCCTCCGGGCGACGCGCGCCCCCGCGGCGCAGCCGGGCTCAAGCCCGCCGCCGCCGCCGCAATTCCGCGAGCTCGCAGGCCCGCGCGAGCACAGCGTGGAACATCTGCTCCGTGAGCCGCCGGGTCTGCGTGTTGTAGCGGCTGCAATGATACGAGTCGAGCAGGTAAAGGGTCGCGTCGGGGGTGCTCAGGGCATCGAGGCGATGCTCGGCGCCGTGCGAGAAGGGGAACGCCGAGCGCTTGAGCCCCAAGGCGAGGAGCGCCGCGTCGTGCCCAATCCGGCCGAGCGCGACCAGCACCCGAGCGCTCGGCAGGAGCCGCGCGAGCTCCGCCCGAAGGTAGGCGTTGCAGCGGCGGACCTCCTCCGGCAAGGGCTTGTTCCCCGGCGGCGCGCACTTCACCGAATTGACGATGCGCAGCCCGCGGAGCCTCAAAGGGTCGTCCGCGGACACCGACACGCGGCGAGTGGAGAGGCCGAGCCTGAAGAGCGTCTCGTAGAGCAGGATGCCCGCGTAATCGCCCGTGAACGGACGCCCCGTGCGGTTCGCGCCGTTGAGCCCCGGCGCGAGGCCGACGAGCACGATTCTCGGCGCCTCATCCCCGAAGGAGGCGACCGGCCGGCCCCAACAGTCGGGGTGCCGCGCGCGGTACTCGGCGAGGTAGGACGCGAGCCGCGGACAGCGGGTGCAATTCGGGTCGTAGATCCGCCCCGGCGGCTCGCGCGTCCCGGCCGCTCCGCGTGCGTCGGCCACCTTTGCCCCGCGCGAGTCAGTCATCCATGTGCCGGATGACGGCGGAGGCGAACCCCGAGCAGCTCATGAGCTTCGCCCCGGGAATCAGGCGCTGCAACGCCTCCTCCACGCTCTTGCGCGCGGCGAGCTCGCGCTTCGGGACGCGGATCGCCTCGCGCAGGCGCGCGAGATCGTACGTGAGCTCCTTCGCTGCGATCGTGCGCGCGACGCCCCTCACGATGAGATCGGCCGCCTCGGTCCATTTCAAATAGCGCAGCATCATCTCCGCCGAGAGGATGAGCGAGCCGGGGTTGACGCGGTCCTTGCCGGCGAAGCCCGGCGCGGTGCCGTGCGTCGCCTCGAACACCGCGGGCCCATCGCCGATGTTCCCGCCCGGCGCGATGCCGATGCCGCCGACCTGCGCCGCGAGCGCATCGGAGATGTAGTCTCCGTTGAGGTTGAGCGTCGCGATCACGTCGTACTCCTCCGGCCGCATCAGCACCTGCTGCAGGAAGTTGTCGGCGATCACGTCCTTCACGACGATGTCCGAGCCCGTGAGCGGGTTCTTGAAGCTGAGCCAGGGGCCCGCGCCGATCTCGCGCGCTCCGAACTCCTCCCGCGCGAGCTGGTAGCCCCAGTTGCGGAACGCCCCCTCCGTGTACTTCATGATGTTGCCCTTGTGCACCAGCGTCACCGATACCCGGTCGTTGTCGATCGCGTACTGGATCGCCTTGCGGATGAGGCGCTGGCTGCCCTCCTTGGAGACCGGCTTGACGCCGAGGCCCGAGCTCGCGGGGAAGCGGATCTCCGTGACGCCGAGCTCGTGCTGCAGGAAGGCGATGAGCTTCATCGCCTCGGGCGAGCCGGTCGGCCACTCGATTCCCGCGTAGATGTCCTCGGTGTTCTCGCGAAACACCACCATGTCGGTGAGGCTCGCATCGGCGAGCGGCGTCGCAACGCCCGGAAAGTATCGAATGGGGCGCACACAGGCGTACAGGTCGAGCGTCTGGCGCACGACGACGTTGAGCGAGCGGATTCCCTCGCCGACCGGGGTCTCGAGGGGGCCTTTGATCGAGACGACGAAGTCGCGCAGCGCGTGGAGGGTCTCCTCCGGCAGCCACTCACCGTAGAGGCGGCTCGCCTTGGCGCCCGCCCACACCTCCATCCAACGAATGCTGCGCCGGCCGCCGTAGGCCTTGGCGACCGCCGCATCGACCACCCGCAGCATGGCCGGCGTCACGTCGATGCCGATGCCGTCGCCCTCGATGAAGGGAACGATGGGGCGATCGGGGACGTTGAGGGTCGCGTCGGTATTGACGATGATCTTGGCGCCGTCCGCGGGGACGGCGATACGGTCGTAGTGCACGGTGCTTCGGTGTCCGGTGAGTTGTCTCGCGAGCCGTGGCGAGCCGCGCGCCGTCCGCTCAGGCGCCGAGGCGCCGCTTGGCGTGCGCGTGCTCCGCAATGAGCAGCGCGAGCTCGAGCGCCTGCTCGTAGTTGAGGCGCGGATCGACGCTCGAGCGGTAGGCCCGCTGCAGGTCGGAGTCCGTGAGCCCCCGAGCGCCTCCGGTGCACTCCGTCACATCCTCCCCCGTGAGCTCGACGTGCACGCCGCCGAGATAGGAGCCGAGCTCCGCATGGATGCGGAAGGCGAGCTCGATCTCCTTCAATATGTTCTCGAAGCGCCGCGTCTTGATGCCGCCCGTCGTCGTCTCCGTGTTGCCGTGCATCGGGTCGCACACCCAGAGCACCGTCTGACCGGTCTGGCGCACGGCCTCGATGAGCGGAGGAAGGCGCTTCTCGATCTCCTTCACGCCGAAGCGATGAATGAAGGTGAGGCGGCCGGGCTGGCCTTGCGGGTTGAGTGTCGTCACGAGACCCTGTGCCCAGGCCACATCCATTCCCGAGCCGATCTTCACCGCGACCGGATTGCTGATGCCGCGAAAATACTCCACATGCGCGCCGTCGAGCTGCGCCGTGCGCATGCCGATCCACGGCATGTGCGTCGAGAGGTTGTACCAGCGCTGCTGACGCGGAATGAACCGGGTCTGCGCCTGCTCGTAGAGCAGCAGCAGCCCCTCGTGGCTCGCGTAGAAGCTCGCGTGCGTCGTCTCGTGCACCGGACGCCCGCTGATGCCCTCGAAGAAGTCGAG